>JBJFEV010000153.1:0-4742 GCA_051891155.1 Bacilli bacterium | reverse complement strand
CAAATTCTTTTAAAATTTGCTTAAGAATTTGAATTACATCATAACACTTATTAGTTTGTAAATATAAAGATGTGGCTTTGTCTTTTAATTCTTCATCAAATGATTTTTTATTTAAGTTAACTCCAATTCCAATGATAAGGTAAGACAAACCTTCTGCACTGGATGCTCCCTCTAAAAGAATCCCACATATTTTTTTATCATTTACATATACATCGTTTGGCCATTTTATACTTACATTAGAAGTATAGGAAGATAAAACATTAAAGATGGCACTGGCACTTAATAAGGAAAGACAATCAAATTTATTTAATAAAAATTTTTCTTTTATGACGATAGTGAATGTTAAATTGCCATCAGAAGAAGACCATGCACGATTCATTCTTCCTCTTCCAGCAGTTTGTTTTTTTGCAAAAATAACATCGCCATCATTTAAGATAGCAATGTTATTCTTTGCATAATTATTTGTTGAATCTAATTCGTCGAATGATAATATGTTAAACATATTAACCAATCATTGATAATAAGATACCAGCTGCGACAGCTGAACCAATGACACCAGCCACATTTGGTCCCATTGCGTGCATTAATAAGAAGTTTTCTGGATCTTCTTTTTGACCAATTTTATGGACGACACGAGCCGCCATTGGAACAGCAGAAACACCAGCTGCACCAATCATTGGATTTACTTTTCCTTTAGTGATTTTGCACATTACTTTACCACCGAGCAATCCGCAAATTGCTGCGATAACGAATGCGGTAATACCAAGAGCGAAGATCATTAATGTTTTTAGTTGTAAGAAGGTTGTACCAAGAGCGGTAGCACCAACAGATAAACCTAAACAAATTGTACAAATGTATAATAATGCATTGGAAGCATTGTGGACTAAGTTAGGAACTACACCACTTTCCTTAATTAAGTTACCAAACATTAAGCAACCGATTAATGGAGTACAAGAAGGAACGATTATACAGCATACCAATGTAACGATAATTGGAAAGAGAATTCTTTCTTTCTTAGTAGCTTCACGAGGAGATTCCATCTTGATTTGTCTTTCCTCTTTAGTTGTTAATAAATTGATAATTGGAGGGAAAATAATTGGTACAAGAGCCATATATGAATAAGCAGCAAGTGCGATACCTGCAGTTAATTCTGGACTTGCTAATTTATTTGAAACAAGAATTGCAGTAGGTCCATCCGCTCCACCGATAATACCAATACCAGCTGCATCACCTACTGAGAAATTCAAAGCAGGAATGCCAGTTTTAGCAAGAGCAAGTGCACCTAGGAAAGCTGCGAAAATACCAATTTGAGCGGCAGCACCAAGCAACATTGTCTTTTTATTAGAAATTAATGGACCAAAATCAGTAGTTGCGCCAATACCGATAAAGATTAAACAAGGATATAATTCATATTCAACACCTAAGTGTAATACACCAAGTAAACCACGTTCTAATTCAACTGATTCTAGAATTTGTTCACCTGTCATTGTAGTAGCTAAATTCATCGCTTCAATAGCGGAAGCAGTCAATTTACTATTTGAGGTAAAAGTTTGTGCAACTCCTTCTAGGTTTTGATAAGTGTAAGTATATGTGATGTATACGCTTGGATTGATATTTACAAGAATTATACCAACAGCAATCGGAATTAATAGATATGGTTCAAATCCTTTTTTGATGGCAAGGTAGAGAAAAACTAAACCGATGATAATCATGATTAAGTTCATCCAACCAGAACCACTAAAGAAATCTACAATACCAGTGCTGTTTAGGAAATTAAGAATTAAATCCCAAAGCTTCATATGATTAACCGATTACGAATAATACGTCTTTAGAAGCAACCATTGCGCCTTTAGTTGCTTTGATTTCAAGAATCTTGCCATCCATATTAGATTGAACAGCATTTTCAAGTTTCATAGCTTCAATAACACATAGAACTTGACCTTTTTTAACAGTGTCACCGACATTTACTTTAATGTCTAGTAATTTTCCACTTAAAGGTGCTTGGAAATTCTTTGCTTCTTGGGAAGCTGCTGGAGCAGGTGCAGGTGCACTACCAGCGGCCTTTGGAGCTTCGATAGAACCTGATTTTTCTTCTACAGCTTCTAATTCAACTTCGTAAACTTTACCATTTACCTTAACTTTATAAATTTTCATTGTATTAATCTCCTTATTTAATTTCACGAACGTTAACTACTCTAACGTCTTTTTTAATTTCATTGCGATAATCGATTGTAGCCACTAAAACAGCTGCCATCATATCATCATCATTAATAACTACTTCTTTATTTGAAGAAGGAACAGGTGCAGGTTTTGTTTCTTCAACAGCACCATTTTTCTTTGCTTCAAGTTCTTTTTTTAAATCAAATAAACCATTAACTTTAAATACTAATGAAGTAACACCAATTATGATAAGTAAAATAAGAAATACCATAAGTATTGATACTATTGAGTATAAAGCTCCTTCTCCTGGATTCATTTGGGAAGTTTTATCAACTAAAATTTTTAATAAATTCATAATTAATTACCTCCTAGAATAACATTGAATTCTTCTACTTCAACACTATCTTCCTTTTTAGGTTCAGGATTATATTTTTTCTTTAAGAATTCTGTAGCATATTGTTCGAATAATGCCAATGAAAGAACATCTTCATCACATTTAGCAATATCTTTATATTTTTCTTTTAATTCTTCAAATTCAGGAGCTAGTAAATCAGCTGGTCGACATGTAATTACTTCGTCATCACCGATGATTTTATGTAAGACATTTTCATCGATTGGTGCAGGAGCTTTACCATATTTTCCATGAAGATAATCTCTGATTTCTTTAGGAACCATCTTATATCTTTCACCAGTAATTACATTTAAGACTGCTTGAGTTCCTACCATTTGTGAAAGAGGAGTAACAAGAGGTGGATATCCTAAGTCTTTTCTAACATTAGGAACCTCTTTTAAAACTTCTTCATATTTATCCATAGCCCCTTGTTCTTTTAATTGTGACATAAGGTTAGATAACATTCCGCCAGGGACTTGATATTTTAAGATGTTTGGATTAACAGATAAAGATTTTGGATTCAATTTACCGTTAGCTAAATATTTATCTTTGATTTTTGTTAAAATTTCCGAAGCATTATTTAACATAGCATCGTTTAATTTAGGATCGTATTTTGTTCCTTTTAATACGCAGTTAAATGCTTGTGTGGAAGGTTGAGCAGTACCATTGGATAATGGTGATAAACCACAGTCGATAATATCGCAACCTGCTTGAATAGCTTTCATATAAGTAAGTTCACAAATTCCACCAGTGCAATGGCTATGTAATTCGATAGGTAGCTTAGTATTTTTCTTTAATTTTGATATTAGTTCATAAGCATTTTGAGGAGTTAATACACCTGCCATATCTTTTATACATAATGAATCAGCACCTAATTCTTCAACTTCTTTAGCTAGTTCAACATAATATTCAACAGTGTGAACTGGTGAAGTTGTATAAGATAAAGCGATTTGGCAATGTCCACCATATTTTTTCGTGGAAATAACTGCCTGCTTTAAGTTTCTGATATCATTTAAAGCATCAAATACTCTGATGATATCTATACCATTTTCAATGGATTTTTTGACAAACATATCAACTACATCATCCGAATAATGTCTATATCCTAAGATATTTTGACCACGGAATAGCATTTGAAGTTTGGTGTGTTTACAGACCGCTCTTACTTTTCTTAATCTTTCCCAAGGATCTTCGTTTAAAAAACGAATACAGGAATCGAATGTTGCTCCGCCCCATACTTCTAAAGCATAGAAGCCTGCTTCATCGATTTCCTTGACAACTGATAGAACCTCTTCAGTTGTCATACGGGTTGCAAATAAAGATTGGTGACCATCTCGTAAACTAGTTTCGACAATTTTCACGCCCATATAATTACCTCTATTTTCCTTTGATTGGCTTTATTAATATAAATATTAATACTTAACCGAAATCAAATATATAGTAACACATTTTACTAAAATCTCTCAATAGTTTTACTGCATTTGGAAAATGGAATTTACCAAAAGTGGTTAAATAAAAATAAAATAAAAATATTTGTTTCACAGATGAGTTATTATATAATAAATTTTATGAAGGAGAAGAGGTATCTATGAAAAATATTTCCCCATTTACAAAAGCTGGTTATTTAAAAATGCATAAAGTTACCAGCGGAAAAATAGTTTGGCAAACAATAGTGTTAGATGTTATTGCTTTGCTAATAGGCATAATTTTTATTATTCAGCAACAATATGTTCTTGCTATCGTCACTTTCTTAGTTATTGTAGGTTTTTCAATTGCTATTCCTTTAAATCGCCATTTTAAAATAAAGAAGTTAGTGGAAGCAGGAAATGATTTATATGATAATGTAATTTATGAATTTGAATTTGGCGAAGAGGAATATAAATGTCATTATAAATACATAGAAGAAGAACTAGATGCTTCCGGTAAATATTCAGATCTTTATAAAATTATAGACACGCCAGAATATATTTATTTATTCGTCAATGTTGGCGTAGCATATATTGTAAATAAAAATGGTTTTGAAGAAAAAGAAGATGCGAAAAAGTTAACAAATATTTTAAGACTAAAGAATCCTCATTACTTCTATAAAGGATTAAAATAAATAATTTAAGCCACTTAAAAAGTGGTTTTTTTTACATAGATAATTTCTCAATTCAAACGCAACACCAATAAAAGAAGACTCATTGTCTTA
>JBJFEV010000152.1:0-4757 GCA_051891155.1 Bacilli bacterium | reverse complement strand
TTAGAAGCTAATCCTGGTGCTAAACCAATATTTCATAGTGATAGAGGTTTTCAATACACATCAAAACAATTTAAATTCAAACTAGATGAAGCAGGTATGATTCAATCAATGTCTAGAGTTGGTAAGTGTATTGATAATGGTCCTATGGAAGGCTTTTGGGGAACACTAAAATCAGAATCTTTCTATGGATTAAAGTTTGACGATGAACAAGCATTAAGAAACAAAATTGAAGAATATATTTTCTTTTATAATAATTATAGACTTCAGAAAAATTTAAAAGGCATGACACCTAACGAGGTCAGATATCATGCCAATCGTAACTTTATTTACTTTTAATTAATTTTTATACACCGTGTCTACTTGACAAGGGGTAGCTCAAAATATAGTATTTTACTTTATTAAATTAATCCAAGTGTTTTTAATGCTATTGCTACACCATTCTCTTTCTTGAAGATAATTAACCGTGCCATATTCTTAATCTTTTTAGAAGAAGGACAAATAGCGATATTATTCTTAACTGCATTAAACATGCTAACATCATTTTCTGAATCACCAAAAACAATAAAATTATCCTTAGTAACTTTGATAATAGATCCAAACTTTCTTAATAAATTACCTTTAGAATTTCCTTTTAAAACACATTCTGTTTTATAAGAAAAGAAGACCTTTTCTAATTCATCAATAATCATTTCTTCTTCCTTATTTAGCTTATAATGAAAAGTAACTTTGGATATTTTAGCCTTAATGAAATCAAACGAAGATATCAATGTATCAAATTGATTATCAGTTAAATCTTTTATCATATCTTCCGTGATATCAAAATAAGCATTCTCTCCTTCAAAGTTTGCTCCTTTTCTAGATTTTTTTATGATGGCAATACATTTTTGTATTGTTTCTTTTTCTATATACGAAGAAAAAAGAATTTCTTTTTTATACTCAATATAAGAAGATGATAACAAATATCCATCAAAATTTATTTTATTAATTTCTCTTGGTAAAAAGCCCTTGCTCCGGCCTGTTGATAAGAATATTTCATGTCCTTTCTCTTGGGCCTTCTTCAAAGCTGAAACATTTTCTTCATTGATTTCATCGTTAAACATCAATGTTTCATCTAAATCAAAAAATAAATAATATTTTCGTCCTTGTTCTATATTCATATTATTTTTTTAATCTGATGATATCGTATGGAAGCAAGATTTCTTCGCACTTAAAAGTAACGATAGAAGAAGCTACACTATATACATCCTTTTCCTCTCCTTGAACATAAAAATGATCAATAAATATTTCTTTGACTGGATTAGTGGAAGATAAAACAATATATTTTTCACCAGCGATTATTTTATTTTTTAATTCCATATAGCAAATATGATTTTCTTCATCATATTTTTTGACAATACCGATGAATTCACCTGCTTTTTTTAACATTAAATCTAAATTAAATAATTGTCCTTCTTCTTTTACTTCACCATGTAAAAAACCATAAGAAGTATCTCTATTTTCACAAGCATCTAAATAAAAATTATATTTTTCTTCATTATAAGGAAGATCATTCATATAATCAGAAATAACTTCTCTATACGCTTTGACAATACAAGCAATATAGTTTAAAGATTTCATTCTTCCTTCGATCTTTAAGGAATCAACGCCTAACTCTATCATTTTTCTTACTTCTTTTAAAGCACATAAATCTTTGGAAGACATAGAAAAGTATTCATCATCCTTAGTAATTAATTCCTCGCCATTATATAATTTATATTTCCATCTACAAGAGTGGGCGCATCCCCCTCGATTAGCGTCTCTACGTGTCATGATATTAGATAACATGCATCTTCCCGAATAAGAAGAACACATTCCACCATGAATAAACGCTTCAATTTCACAAGGTTTATTTTTACATATTCTCTTTATATCATCTAAAGAACATTCTCTTCCTAAAACAACTCGATTAGCTCCTTGCTTATAAAAATATTCTACTGCTTCTTCATTTAGTGAAGATTCTTGAGTGGAAATATGGGCCTCCATCGAAGTAATCCTTTTTACAAGTTTAGCCATATATAAAGAAGAAGTGATAATCGCATCTACGCCACATGATTCTAAATCTTTTAAATATTTTTCTAATCCTTCTAAATCATTGTTATGCATAACAATATTACAGGTAACATGAATTTTTTTACCCAACTTATGAGCAAATTCACATCCTTCTTTTATATCTTCCAATGAAAAATTTGAAGCACGAGAACGAAGAGAAAACTTTTTACCTCCAATAAAACAAGCATCGGCACCATAAAGAAGCGCTACTTTTAATTTTTCTAAATCTCCTGCTGGGGCAAGGAGTTCAATATATCTTTTATTCATGATTATTCACCTCATAAATTGAATCTTCATACATAAAAGAATTATCTTCCTTAATTCCTAAAGATGAGATTATTTCGTTTCCTTCTTCTTTAGTAATCTTATTTAAAAGAACATCATTAAATGTTTTAACTACTTCCACGAATTTACTTTCATCGATAAACAAAGCACTTAAAAACAAAGTTTTTGCATTTCTTATTTTCTCAATTTCTTTAAGAGTATTAATCACTCCACCTCGGAATACGACTGATTCAAATTCATTTTCACTTACTGGATAAAGATCATTTCTTGTTTCTTCTTGTAAACGCATATTCTTATTTTCAAAAGTTAATCCTTTTTCTTTTTTCCATAAAGAAATAATCTTTCGATAAGAACGATACATTGGCCTATATCCATACGCTAAATAGAAGGAATTAGGAATAGATGATATTATTTTACTAGCGTCCATAATAGTTATTTCATTAGATATACCTAAGCCATATAAATTATCTTCTTCATACTCTTTTGCATCTAAAAAATTCGTGATCATCGTTTCACTTTGATACACTGTTCTTTCATTTAATCCTTTTTTCTTTAAAATATTTACCGCGCCTAAATCAGAAACGATAAAAAATAAAGACGGTATACCACTAAGTTCATCAATTACTTTTTTAAATTCTTCTAAATCTCCTTGATGAAGCAAGGCATTTAAATTAATAAAAACTTTTTTTTCTTGAGCGATTTCCTTAATCTCTTCTTTAGTTAATGAACATGCAGAATATGCACAAAAAGAAGAGTAAGAGACACTTACTCCATCAATATATTCTTTTATTTGATCATACTGATTTTTACTAACAAATGAACTTATTAATTCCATAATTTCTCCTGCCCATATCCATTTTAGCATAGTTATTTCATTTGTAAATCTACAATAATTTAATTGCTTTTAAATTTATTTTGCATTATTTACTTATTTCTTAACATCCATCCCCTTTTAGTGGTATTCTATTACCGATGAGGTTAACAAAATGGTATTAAATCAAATTGATAAAAGTATTTTAGAATTAGAAAAACAATCGGAAATTGAATTAAAAGAAATATATGATAAGATCGATAATATTTGTATGATCAATTCTTCTCGCATTTTATCTGCATTTATTGAAAATAAAGTATCATATTCTGATTTTGCCGATATCAATGGCTATGGTAATTATGATCCTGGAAGAGAAAAACTAGAAAAAATATTTGCGACAGTACTTGGAATGGAAGATGCTCTTGTTCGCCCACAAATTATGAGTGGAACAAATGCTTTATTTTTGACATTTTCTAGCTTATTGAAATATGGTGATACATTTATTTCATTAACTGGTACTCCCTATGATTCTTTACAAGAAATGATTGGTCTAATTGGGAATTCATCTCAATCATTAAAAGCAAATGGAGTTAAATACGAACAAATCGATCTAGTAGATAATAATTTTGACACTAACAAAATTATAGATAGATTAAAAAGAAACGATGTTAAACTCGTAGAAATCCAACGTTCAAGAGGTTATTCATCACGCAAATCATTAACATTATCTAAAATTGAAGCATTAATTAAAGAAATTAGAAAAGTTAATAGTGATGTTATCATTATGGTTGATAATTGTTATGGTGAATTAGTGGAAAAAAGAGAAGTAGGTCATTGTGGCGCGGATATCTGTGTTGGTTCCTTAATGAAAAACTTAGGAGGAGGAATTGCCTCAACCGGAGGATATGTCGCTGGAAGAGAAAATTTAATCCATATGGTAGCCGAAAGATTGACCGCCCCTGGAATTGGAAAAGAATTAGGGGCCAACTTCAATCAAAACAACGCTTTCTTTAAAGGTTTATTTATGGCTCCTAACGCAGTTAAAGGAGCGCTTAAAACAGCGATATTCTCTGCTTATATGCTAGAAAAATTAGGATTCGATAATGTTTCTCCTCGTTACAATGAAGAAAGAACTGATATAATTCAAACCGTCGAATTAAAGACAAAAGATAATCTTGTAAAATTCACTCAAGGCATTCAAGAATCATCTCCAATCGATTCATTTGTCCATGTTATGCCTGCTCCTATGCCTGGATATCCTTTTGATGAAGTCATGGCTGCTGGAAGTTTTACTCAAGGTAGTACGATTGAATTAAGTGCTGATGCTCCTGTTGTTCCACCTTATACGCTCTATATGCAAGGAGGTCTATCCTTTGAATATGGAAAGCTTGGCATCATGTTAGCTTTATCGAAAATAAATGAATAAATTTAAAACGTAGTTTTAGCGGTACGTATCTTGCTTAAACTACTTTTTTTTAACATTATATTCTAAGAAGTCCCCTACCTTCTGTAAGTAGAGGGATGAATTAGGTGAAAAAGAAGTATTCACGCCATCAAATCATATTATTGTCTC
>JBJFEV010000151.1:0-4830 GCA_051891155.1 Bacilli bacterium | reverse complement strand
TCTCCAATTCCTTCTAACAATAAAGGCGCAAGACCGACAGTTGATCTAATTAATCCGACATCTTTAATACTAGATTCAGTGACACCAATATGAAGAGGGTAAGGATATTTTTGAGCCGCTAAACGATATGCCTCTATGCATACTAATGGATGGGAAGATTTCAAAGCCAATACTAAATTATCAAACTCATACTTTTCAAATATCTTAATATAAGTATCTAAGGTCTCAATCATTAGGTTAGATGTAACTTTATAATCTGCTTCTTCAAATTTAGTTTTTGGTAAAGAACCAGAATTAACACCGATTCTAATTGCCACATTTTTTTCTTTACATTTGGCTATGATGCGCGCAATATCAGCTTCATTTTCAATATTTCCAGGATTTAAACGTATTTTAGAAGCACCATTTTCTATAGCTACTAAGGCTAATTTAGGGGAAAAATGAATGTCAGCGACTAAAGGTATATGAATTTGTTCTTTTATTTTTTTGATTGCTTTTGCGTCTTTTTCATCTAATATAGATACCCTAATAATGTCGCAACCCAATTCTTCTAATTCTAAGATTTGTTTTACCACTGATTTTATTTTAGAAGTTTTTATATTACACATTGATTGAATATAAACTTTATTTTGTCCACCTATTACAACATTTCCAATTTTTACTTTTTTTGTGTTTGTTCTATTCATATTAACCTACCTTAAATCATATTTATTATATCAAAAGAGGAAAATATGTAAAATAATTAAAAAAAATTATAGTATTTTTCTAGTCTTTATGATAATATACAAAAGGTTGAGATGGAGGTGTCATTATGCCACGTGATAACATTATTTTAAGATGTACAGAATGTAGCAATGAAAATTACATTACTACAAAGAATAAACGTAATCATCCAGAAAAATTTGAAATTAAAAAATTCTGTAGTAAATGTAACAAAATGACTGTTCACAAAGAAAAGAAATAGGGCTTCGGCTCTTTTTTTTGTAGGAGATTTATGATTATTCAAAAATTTGTTAATAGCAAAAGTTTTTCCTGTAATTTATATATATTGAGCTCAGAAAAAGGAAATTTATTAATTGATCCAGGTTATTATGATGAATCGATTCGCAATTATATACAAAAGATAGGAGGCATCTCTTCTATCTTGATAACTCATGGCCATTTTGATCATATAATGGGCTTAAATGCCATCTATCAAGATTTTCAAGATGTTAAAGTGTATATTTTTGATTTAGAAGAAACAGTTTTATTAAAACCTTCCATGAACTGTTCATCATATATAGGTCAACCATATATTCCTACTTGTCCTCTAGAATTATTACAAGAAGGGAAATTCAAAATAGATGGTTATGAAATCGAAGTAATACATACTCCTGGACATACCAAAGGATCATGTATGTTTTATTTTAAAGACGAAAATGTTTTATTTACTGGCGATACAATCATCGGACAAGGAATTGGAAGAACAGATTTACCAACTGGTAGTGAGAGCAAATTATTTGCATCTTTGTACAAGATTAAAAATTTCAATTTTAATGACTCTTTAAGATGCTATTTTGGCCATGAAAAACCTTTAAATTACGGACAATTAAAAGAAATAAATTATCATTTAAAATAAAAGGGCATAATAAAGCTGAGGTGATTTTTATTCTAGATCGAATCATTATTAGCTTTGTTGCAAGCTCTTTTTTTGTTTTATTAATGGATTTTTCATATATATTAAATTTTAGTCCTTATTATTCATACAATATTAAATTATCATCTACCTATTTTTTTAATATGATCTTATTAATATTAGTGATTTCATTATTTCTTTTCTTATTATCATTTATAAAATCTTTATATAATATATCATCCTTATATAGTTATTTTGTATTAGGGACAATAATTTATGTGATATTAACTTCTTTTCGAAAAATCTTTTTAAATGAAAAGTTAGTGGATGAAGGCGAAATTTGTTTATTTTGCATCATAATTTTTACTTCTTATTTATATTTCTATTCCATATTCTACAAAAATTGTGTAAAATACAAAAGAAATTAGGAGGATTATTATGATCAACGTAACCGAATTAAAACCTGGCAATACATATCTATGGGAAAATACTCCATATACATGCCTTGATATTGATTTAAATAAAACAGCAATGGCCAAAATGAAAGTTAAAGTTAAATCTAAGAATCTTAAAACAGGCGCTACATTAGATATGTCATTTATCGGAGGCGATAAAGTTGAGGTTATTCATTTAGACAAAAAACAAATGCAATATCTTTATGACGATGGTGATAGCTTAGTTTTTATGGACACAGAAACATACGACCAAGTATCTATTCCAAAAGAAAGATTAGAATGGGAATTAAATTTTTTAAAACCAGAATCTATAGTTACAATTACTATGCTTAATGGTGATATTCTTGGCATCGAATTACCAGCAAAAGTAACTTTATTAATTACAAAATGCGAACCTGCTGTTAGAGGAGATACAGTTAATAAAGCCTTAAAGGATGCATATTTAGAAACAGGATTAAAAGTCCGTGTTCCTCTATTTGTAGAAAATAATGAAGAAATCATTGTTTGTACAAGCGATGGCTCATACGATTCAAGAGCAAAATAATTATTAGACCTAATTAATACATAATTTTCATCCCCTCTTAATATATATTAGAAGAGGGGATTTTAATTATGAATCGTCAATTAGTTGCTTTTTTATCATTATTTAGTATCGTTCTGCTTCTTTCCGTCTATTATGTATTAGTTCCATTTGCTAGTTCATCACAATCTGGAACACAACCTGTCGCTCAAGAAATTGTCGATCCTACCACAGCTTATTTTGACACCTTAAAAGCAGATCGTGATCAAGAGTATTACTATCTTATTTCGGAATTGCAAGGTGAAATTAGTTGCTCAACATATACCAATAGCGAAAAAGAAACTGCTTTAAATAGTATTTATAATATTGAAAAAACAATGAAAAATGAACAAATTTTAGAAGAAATAATCGTTCAAAGAGGTTATTCACATTGTTTTGTTCAAATTCAAGAAATTAATATCAATGTTTTAGTTCATAAAGAAAATCCAACGAAATATGATGTGGTTGATATCATTTATACAGTTCAAGAAACGCTCGGTGAAGAGCCTATGATATTTGTTGAATTTAACTCATAAAAAAAATCTTGCAATATTATATTATTTTTTATAATATATATATCGATGAGGTGATTTTTTATGGGTTGGACAATTTTATATATTTGTCTTGGCTTCATTGGTGGATTAGTATTAGGTTTTTTATTAGCAAGATGGTTAATGAAGAGAGAATTGCAAAAAAATCCTCCTATCAATGAAAAAATGATTAGAGCTATGTTCCTATCTATGGGAAGAAAGCCATCAGAAGCACAAATTAAACAAGTAATGAAAAATATGAACCAATATAAATAAGTCTTATGACTTATTTTTTATTAGTTCATATCTACTAAAAATATACTAATTTAATACTATTTAATTACTTCATCCATTTAATCTTTGATTCTGTATGATTTTTAAGTCTTTTGATATTTGGTATATGTCTAATGATTAATAAAACAGCAATAATGCCTAAAAATAGGGAATACATCCAATTAGCTTTTATGCCAAAGTTCATGCCCACAGGAAGGAAAATGGCTATAATTGACGCTAAAACAACACTTATAGATGCACTGATTGATGAAAGGGAAACATACTTTTTAATCTTGAGGAAAAGGAAAAATACAAATAGACCAATTATAGAAACAAACCATGAAGTGAATAAACAAATTCCTCCTAAAGTAGAAACAGCTTTTCCTCCTTTAAATCCATAATATATAGGGAAGCAATGGCCTAATGTTGATCCAATTCCTGCTAAATAAATTGCATATTGATCAAAATCAACAAATCGAGCTTCTGCTTCTAAGCAAATTGTATTTTTATAGATAAAATAGATACAGATCATTGGTGCGAAAGTTTTAATTATGTCTAAAATGATTACTAATAATCCTATTTTATATCCAAATACTCTTCCAGCATTTGTTCCACCCGAATTTTTTGAACCATAATCGCGTGGGTCCTTTTTAAAGAAAACTTTCCCAATAATAATTGCATTGTTTAAAGATCCTAAGAAATAACCTACTATTAATGGTAATAATAAAAATGTTATTCTTAATATAGTTGTTGTCATTAATAAAAACCTCCAAAAAAACTATCTTAATAATACATTATTAATATAGATAATGAAAGAAAAAAAGAGTATAATATTTAAGTTGAAAAGAAAAATAGGAGATACGATATGGGAGTAAACAATGAAAATAAATATACCGCATCATCCCTTAAAATATTAAAAGGATTAGAACCAGTTAAGAAGAGACCTGGTATGTATATCGGCTCTACTGACTGGCGTGGTACTCATCATCTAGTTTGGGAAACTATCGATAACGCAATCGATGAAGCTTTATCTGGATGGGGAAAAAGAATATATATAAATATATATAAGGATGGATCTATTTCAGTTCAAGACGAAGGTAGAGGAATTCCTTGTGATTATAATGAGCAAGAAAAAATGGATGGTTTAGACATCGTTTTTTGTACATTGCATGGTGGAGGAAAATTCGATTCATCTTCCTATAAATCATCTGCTGGTTTGCATGGTGTTGGTTCCGCTTGTGTAAATGCTTTGTCTGAATGGGTGGAAGTAACTGTATATAAGGATGGCACAGAATATCACGCTTCATATAAAGATAATGGTGATAAAAGAAGTGGCACAAAAGTAATTGGTCCAACCACTAAAAGAGGGTCAATTATTCGCTTTAAGCCTGATGCTAG
>JBJFEV010000150.1:0-4840 GCA_051891155.1 Bacilli bacterium | reverse complement strand
CTTTCTAACATCAATTCCATAATCTTCATAATCATCATCACTAATATTAGTATAATTACCACCTTGGTCAAGAACTAAGCTTAATCCTAAATCAGCAACGTCCTCTGTCACTTCGTCATCTACCTTGTAAGAAAATGCTCCAAGTCCTTCAGTTATATCCGTAATAAGAAATCCAATACTCTTTGTTTGTTCTGCATTAGAAATTTCTTGGAAGTTCCATGCTGCAAAGCCACTTCCTACAATTGTTACTGCACTAAGTACTGGTAGTGCGACCGCTAATAACTTTCTTTTTAACATATTTTTAATCTCCTTTTTGTTATTAAATAGATACTAGTTCAGCTACACAAGTAATTGTTATTAAATCATCATCATCATCTAAGTCATCCTTCATTTTATCATAGGAATCTGATGTAGTAGGTTTTTTGCCACTTTCATATGAAAATGTAGTAAGATCGTAAGTGAATGTATAGGGAGTTTTTGCTACATCATCAAATGTAACCGAATTAGATGTCGTTCCTGTATATGAAACATAGGTTAATAAATCAGTTGACAAGGATAATGAAGTTGTTATTTTAACTCTTAATCCTGCAGATTCATATTTTTCAATATCTTCTGAAGAAATTTGATAATTAATTATTAAAGATTTAATCGTTGTCCATGATTCAGGATTAGGTTCAGATGCATCATATTTTTTTATTGATATTCCATAAGTCTCTTTATCATAATTTGCATATCCACCTTGATCTAGTACTAATCTCAACATATTTGGATTTTCTAAATTAGTTTTTGTTAATCCATCATCAATGATATAAGTAAAATCACCAAGAGCACTTGTAGTGGATGTGATTACAACTCCAATACCATTTGTTTCTGATTTTGATGTATCTTGGAAGTTCCATGCTGCAAAACCACTTCCAACTATTGCTAATGCACTTACTAAAGGGAGTGCTACCCCAAGTATTTTTCTTTTAATCATAATTTACTCCATTTCTTTTCTCTTCTTTTTTTCCAAAAAATCACCTATATTTAGGCAATTATTCTCATTTCTATTAAAAAAAAACGAGAGGGAATTTTATAATAAGATTTTTCATAGATATTGTCAACAATTTTCCCCCTAAATTTACAAGTTTTTTTGATAATTCACATCGTTATGGACAAAAAAAATTTTTTGTTTGTCATTGAGATACAAAAAAAGGAAAAGAGATGTAATTTTATGAATAATCATAAAAGAACATCTCAAGCATAATAAATTAATTATCATATATTTTTATATTTATACTTATTATAAAAATATTTCAATGGAAGGATAAAATTATGATGCATAAATAATATTAGGTAAATATGAAATAATTAACATCATATCATTATAATTATAAATTTCTTTGGATACAGAAGAAGATCCATCATTTAATTTATAACAATCGCAAGAAATAGTATTACATCCTAACATAGTTGTTATAACAGTGGAATAAGGTTTCAATATATTATCATATAAGAAAACAGTAATCACTGAAGAAGAAATAATTATTTCTATCAAATCACTATTATTAGATAAACCAACTAGATTATTCATATCAAATGTGAATGATAAATCTCCATTAGGAGATAAAACAATGAAGGCTCTTAATAGACATAAAAATTCATCTTCACTCATTAGGACAATATCCTTAGTTCCATCATAATTTTTATATATACTTGCCACTTGTTTTTCAACAAACATATCAGAATTATTTATTTTAATGTTTTCAGCAACAAATACAGATAAAATTTTTGATTTTACTATTACATCAATATTATTTTTAACGAAAGTTATATCCAAAGAAATTGTTGTATCTCCAGATACTTCATCCTCATTAAATAAATCTAATCCAGTAATTCCATTCAATGAATAGACCAAATAATAAAGTTCAATATTATCAATAAATTTTTGCTTGCTAACTTCCTCAATCACATTTTCTGGGACTGAGAGATTATAATCAAATACATAATATGAAATTGTCGCCACTAAAATATAGGACTCACATTTATCTAAATCATTTTTAATATAAGGTAAACTTCTATTAATTAAATCGAGAGTTATTTCCATTTCAGAAAATTTATATCCGGTGATAATATTAATTAATGCTTCTAGTTCACTACTATTAAAAATTGCGAATCTACTATCAAATTCAATACCACTATTTCTATCTATATCAGATTCGTAGCATAATGGATGATCCTTAAGAATCGCACCATTTACAGGATCTAAACATGCAGTGTATATCGCACCTGATAAAGTACCTCTAATAATTAATGAAGACTTAATGTTTTTAATAATCCGTTCTTTATTAGCTTCAGTAATTTTTACATTTTCAAAATCAAAATCATTTAAATTTTCAATTCCGCCTTCAATTCCTAAGCAATTAATAATATCACAAATAGAATATATTTCTTGATATTTATAGAATCCATCTTTCTTTGAATCTGTAATAATATCAGATACATAACCATTTTCATAAGTATAATTATCAATCAAGGCTTCATCAAGAGATTTAGTTATTGAATTCTTAATAATGAGAGAGTCATAAACAACTTCCAATTTTTTCGTATTACTATTTTTTAGTGAAGGATCATCATATCTATTGTTAATAATATCTAGAATATTATCTTCTAATTTATCAAAATCGATTGAAGCATTATCATTTATTGAAACATTATAGATTTCATCTAAAGCATATAGTAATTTTTCAAATTCACTTGACCATAAATTATCTTTATATTTGCTATCTAAAGTTTTTACTTTAGTCTTTAAATATTCCCCATCTGTTAATAGACTATCTGGTAACATATCTTTTATTTCCGCATCCTCGATAAGGTAACTATAAATATAGTAACTTAATGTCGCTGATGTAATAGAAGAAGATATAACATTATCCTTTTCTCTAATAACATTTACTAATAATTGATTAGTGTCATCACTATCAACAATCTTTAAATTATCAAACAAACTTATCAGTTCTTTTGGATATACTAAATAGTCTATTTTTTCATTCTTTAACTCAATCAAGCTCTCTTTTGGAGAAATAATGGTAAAATCTTCTATATCATTATTTAAAATAAAGTTGGAGATAGAATACAATAAAACTTCCGAATTGAAAAGCGATTGTATTTCATCGTGAGTAAGTTTTTGGATACAGTCAATTGGATTAAAGTTTGAAAAATCAGTAAAATCGATATCTAATTTAAATATAGATACGATTAAATTTATTAACTCACCTGATTCGTTATCGTCTTGGCTCACCCATTCTTCAACATCATGCAGTCTTTGCGAAATGATAAAGAAGTCAATTTGGTCCTCATTTACTATAATCTGATTGGCAAATGTGGCTTGAACAATCGGGTTATCTAACAGACTCAATATATTAGGATTATTAATTATTTTATAAACGTTATCAATATCATCAGGATTTTCAATAAGTGGCTCAATAACTTCAAATATAGTCTCTAAATTAGAAAGAATATCGGCAAAATATTGTTTTTTAATTAAGATAATCTTTTCTCCATTTTCTTCTTCTAATGCCACTTGAGGAATATAGATAAATGTTCCTTCCAAACCATTATTTTCATAGATTAGATTAGAAATAACTGAATTTAAAATTACTGAAGAAGATAAATAATCACAAAGTGTTTCGCCTCTTTCATTAACTTTATTAATGGAGCCCGCTAAAGTTTGCAAAGACTCTAAAGAGAAAGAATCAGAACCTTGTATTAAATTATTAATAAATTCTTTGTTTTCTTTTTTACCTAATTCTTTTAATCCACAAAGAATATTATATAATTCACCATATTCAATCAGTTTACCATCATCATCATAAGTATTAGCAAAATTAATCTTAGATGGTAACTTAATATTTGGTGATATTTCGGTAAATGCATCTTCTATAATACCAACTATACCAGCTGATCCTAATACTTTTCCTAGCAATTGAGATGAAGTTAATGTATCTAGCAATTCATCGAATAGTTCAATGTTTCGATCATAATATTTTCCATCTTCATCAAATATAGATAAGATGATATCTAATACTTCTTTTTCTGGATCATATACATTGTTATACATTTCGGTAATCGCATCAGCAGAATCTAGAAGTGCATTTATCTCTCTAACATAATCAATCTTATAGTTGTTAATTAATGTTTGATAAGCATCGGTTTCTTCTTTAGTTAAATATTTCTTATTTTCTGTATCATTACCTAAATTAATTTCTTTTAAATAAGTATTTTCGCATAGCATAAATACTCTTCCAAGAACAGGATTTATTGGATTATCTTCTTTAATATCAAATAAGGATAATGAACGAATATAAGGAAGTAATTCTCGAACCAATATGGCCGGATCAAATTCTTCTCCTTCAAGAATACTTTCATCAACTAGCACATAAAATGCTCTTAAAATAGTGCTTAAATCAGATCTTAACACTATATCACTTGAAGAAATATATGGAAGAATCTTACCTGATTTGGATAACGCTTTTTCTTCAGGAATAAGCGATGAATAATAACCTTTTTTAAAGATAATACGAGCCATTTCTCCCACTTCTAAAGGAACCTCTACGCCCATATTATCAATGTTCGCTAAATATGAATCAATTAGAGAGAAAGCCAATTTATTTATATATCTTGAGTCATAGATTTTATCAATAGCAATTTGGAAATCTGCTTGGAATTCAGGCTCAGAAAATATATCCATAATCAAATAGAAGGCATCTTCATCAGATTCACCTAAAATTAAAGAACGGATTCTATCTCCACCAAACTTTAAGAATAGATTTCCCGCTTCACGAGCAAATTCTGTATATAC
>JBJFEV010000149.1:0-4847 GCA_051891155.1 Bacilli bacterium | reverse complement strand
ATATTAGCAATATCTTCATCGTCTAAATCACTAGTATCATCATTAGGGTTAAGTTTAGCCATAAAAACAACTTCATCAGCATAAATGTTTCCAAGTCCAGAAATGATGCTTTGATCTAATAAAGTAGTTTTAATTGGGCGATGATTATTTTTAAATTTTTCTTTAAGATAATCAATTGTAAATTCTTTTTCAAATGGTTCAAATCCCAATTTATTTAGTGGTTCCATTTGATATAATTTATCTAATTCCATTTGGGGATATAAGTACATCACTCCAAACTTTCTCGTATCATTATATCTCAACTCAGTAAGATCAGTAAATTTAAAAATAATATGATCATGTTTGCTCATTTCTTCATCTTTTGCTTTTAAAAAGTATTTACCTTCCATTCGTAAATGAGAAACCATTAAATAATCAGGAAAAATAAAGATTAAATATTTCCCTTTTCTTTTGATATCGATAATTGTCTGCCCTACTAGTTTAGTTTGAAACTCAGTGCGATCAGTTTGAATTATACGACCATAATTAATAATAATTTCACTTATTGTTTTACCGATAACTAATTCTTTTAAAGAATTCTTTACAGTTTCAACTTCTGGTAATTCTGGCATACTTCACCTATTTTGCTTCATACCAATTAGCTCCACTATTAGCCTCACAAATTAATGGAACTTTTAAAGCAATTACACTTTCCATTGTTTCTTTCACAATCTTTTTAATAATATCAACTTCATCACTTGGACAATCAAAAACTAGTTCATCATGAACTTGCGCAATCATCAATGATTTTAAGTTTAATTCTTTGATTTTTTTATCTACAGCAACCATAGCTAGTTTAATAATATCAGCTGCACTCCCTTGAATTGGGGCATTCATGCTCGTACGTTCTCCAAAAGCACGCATATTAGCATTTTCTGAGTTGATCTCTTCAATATAACGGCGACGATTCATAATCGTTTTACTATATCCACAGCTACGACAATCTTCAATCAAATGGTCTAGAAAAGCTTTAGCTTTACTATATGTAGCGAAGTATCTTTCTATATACATATTAGCTTCTTTAGGAGTTATCTTTAAGCTTTCACTCAAGCCCCAAGCACTCATTCCATAAATAATACCAAAATTAATTGCTTTGGCAGTACGACGCATTTGACTTGTAACTTTTTCAATTGGAACTTCATACATCTCGCTTGCAGTTTTACTATGGAAATCCACGCCACTATTAAACGCTTCAATCATCGCTTCATCACCACTCATATGAGCTAGAACACGAAGCTCAATTTGTGAATAATCACTAGCAACAATCTCACCACCATCAAAGCGACTAACGAAAACTTTTCTAATAGTTTGTCCTACTTCAGTACGAACAGGGATGTTTTGAATGTTTGGTTCAACACTTGAAAGTCTTCCTGTTGTAGTTAAGGCTTGTTTATATAATGGATGAAGCATTTGATGTTTATCACTTACTTCTTTCAATCCTTTTACATAAGTATTAATAATCTTAGTATAAGCACGATATTCTAATACTTTTTTTGCTATATCAAAGTCTTCAGCTAACTTTTCTAATACTTCAACCCCAGTTGCATAACCTGTTTTATTTTTCTTTCCATGTGGTAAATGAAGTTTTTCAAATAAAATTTCACCTAATTGTTTTGGAGAATTAATATTAAACTCCATTCCTGCAATCATAAAGATTTCATCAGCAATATCTTCAACCTTAATTTGTAAATCTACACCAATATCATCAAGTTCTCTAATTGAAATCTTTAAACCAGATAATTCCATATCCCCTAAAGTATAACTTAAATTCATTTCTAACTCTAATAATTTTTCTAATTCTATTTCCTTGATTTCTTTTAACAATTCTTCTTGCAAAGAAACAATAGTATTAGCTTTATTGATTGCGTAATTAATATATTTTTGTTGTTCAGGAATACAGGCTTTAGTATTTGCACCATAAATATCCTCAGTATAAGGAAGATCATTTACACAAAAATTATTGGCTACTGTTTTAAAATCATCACTAGCATAATTAGGATTTATTAAATATGATGCAAGTAGCATATCAAAGGATACTCCTTTTAAAGTTATCCCTTCCCTTTTTAATGCTACATAAGTTTTCTTTAAATCAAATACTATCTTTTCTTCATCAGATTCTAAATATCTCTTTAAGTTTGAATTATGCAAACCTTTTTTAGTGAAAAAATAATTTTTATTATTATTGACTAATCCTAAACCTAATACTTCACCATTGTAATAATTTGATAAGAATACTTCAACTGAAATTGATGACTTACCCTTTAAATTAAGCTCTTCTTCTTCATCAATAACTACAATATTAGAATCATCACTTGCTATTTGATTAACACGTTTTTTCTCAATTCTTTTTAAAAAAGTTTCAAACTCTAATTCTTTATAAAAGTCGATCAATTCTTCACTATATAATTCCTCATATTTTAAGTCCTCAATATCAAAATCAAGAGGAACATTGCGAACTAAAGTAGCAAGATACTTACATTTTAAAGCCATGTCTTTGTTTTCTTCAAAAAGTATTTTAGTCTTACCTTTTAATTCATCAATATGATCGTAAATATTTTCAATAGTTTGATATTTTTCTAATAATGTACATGCAGTCTTAGTTCCAACTCCTTTAATACCTGGTAAATTATCACTACTATCTCCAACTAAACCTTTATAATCGATTACTTGACAAGGAAGATAATTTCTTTTTTCTTTGAAGTTGGAAATATTATATTCCTCCAATTCTTTTACTCCTGACTTAGTCATATAAACAGTAATATTTTCATCAACAAGTTGTAATAAATCTTGGTCACCAGATATAACTTCAACTTTAAATCCAGCATTACTTGCTTTTTGAGCAACACTTGCAATTAAATCATCTGCCTCAAAATCTAATGTTTCTTTACGCTTTATGCCTAATAAATCTAAATATTTTTTCACATATGGAATTTGTACAAGAAGTTCATCAGGGAGTTTTTTTCTTCCCCCTTTATAATCATCGTATGATTGATGACGAAAAGTTTGCTTTCCAGCATCAAAAGCCACAAATATATAATCCACATCATTAGATAAAATTTTAGAAATCATATTAACAAAGCCAAAAACAGCATTGGTATACAATCCTTTTTTATTTTGCATTAAGTTCCCTGTATATGCTGTTGCATAGAATGATCTAAACATCAAACTGTTTCCGTCAATTAATGTTATTTTTTTCATTTTATTCACCTTTATTTATCTAATTTTACCATAACTTTTTAAAAAATGATATATCTATTTTATGTTTATTATTGATATTTTACTATGTATTATATATTATTTTTTCCATATAATATAATTATGAAAAAAAATCTAATATTATTTTGTATTTTCTTAAATAGTTGCGTAATCAATAATACTACCCCATATCAATCCTTTCATACTTTTAGTGAAGAGCATTTTGAAGAATATGAAAAAATTAGAATTGAGCACAACCTTACTTATCTTGAAACTATCAATCTTTTTAACTATCCTCTCTATTTCTTTCCTCATTCATATCATAGCAATGCCTTATTTATAAACCAAACACTTTGTCTTGTTAATACTAACCATTACTTAAGCAGTTCATTTTCTTCTCCAAATCTATGTAACGTTATAAATTATAATGTGAAGTATATATATCGAAATGATGAAAGTATCTTTCTAGATTGTAATGCTTTAATAGCTTTAGAAAAAATGATGGTAGATATGGAAAAACAAGGTTTAAGAGTTTATTTATATTCTGGCTATCGTTCTTACGAAAAACAAATAACCATTTATAATGAAGCTATCAATAAAAATGAAGTAGCATACCCCGGCTGTAGTGAACACCAAACTGGATTAGCAGTAGATATATCAACTTTAGATGATGGACTATCCTATTATTTTTCCAAATCTAAAGAATATCAATGGCTTATTAATAATTCTTATAAATATGGTTTTATATTAAGATACCCTGAAAATAAGATTGATATTACAGGATATGTTTATGAACCCTGGCATTATCGATATGTGGGGAAAGATGCAAAAAAAATCAAAAATGAAATAACCTTAGAGGAATATCTTTTCAAAAATTTTGAATTAGAATAGCCCATTTATTCACTATAATTAATCATATAATAAAATGAGGTGAAATAATGAATAAAGATAACCTAATAAGATCATTAAGAAATTCATACCCACGTTCTTGTGAAGATGATGAAAGAATTGGAGCATTTTGGCTTCCATTCATTGCAGGAGCTGTTGTATCAGCACCAGTATGGTATGTAATTGGTAATAATAAGGCTAATGATATGACTCAGTACCCTACTTACTATCCATATCAACCTTATAGTTACAATAATCCTGCTTACTATCCATATCCTCCTTATGGTTACCACTAATAAAAATACCTAGCGCCACAAAGGTGATGCTAGGTCGTTTTTATTTAATATTTTGATTGTATCTTGTAGCTTTAGCTTGTCCATTAGGGGTGATGTTGTTGAAACGAGATAAACTAATAGTCTCTATTGGTCGATCATCAGGATTTGATTTTATGTTTACTCTTCTGAATATTTCCAAAATTATATCAAAAAAGATAACACCTAAGAATATATAGAATCCAAGATTGATTGATTTTGAAATTAATGTTTCTTCAAGATTTTTTAATATTTGATTATTATTTATAAAGTCAACATATCCTTGAGGGAAGTTTGTATCTTTATAATATATAGATGTATATAGAAAGAAAGCTTGAATAACTAACAATATAATACACTTACCAAAGATTTTACACTTTGCATTACGAACAAAAATAGAAACTAATGAGCGAG
>JBJFEV010000148.1:0-4862 GCA_051891155.1 Bacilli bacterium | reverse complement strand
ATCTATGAAAGAAGTAGTAAATGTTGATTTACCCGCAAAAAAGACTACAAAATAATATAATCTAAGCAAAAAAAAGTAGAAGTTCTTTGTTATGAGACTTCTACTTTTTATTTCTATTCTTTTTCTTTTAGTTTTTCTTCGATTTTATAGACAAGTTCATCGATATAATCTTTATTAATGTATTCTACTTTACCTTGGTCCACTAAAGAGGTCATTTCTCCATCAAAAGGAATACGTGCTAATAAAGGTAAATCATATTGTTTTTCAATATCTTCTTTTGCTTTATTCCCATAAATATAAATTTTTTCTTCACATTTTGGACAAACGACATATGACATGTTTTCGACTAATCCTAATACATTGATATTCATTTCTTTTGCCATATTAATTGATTTTTTTACAATCATAGAAACAAGATCTTGAGGAGTAGTAACAATAACTAATTGATCCACAGGTATAGATTGGAATGTGGTTAAAGATACATCGCCAGTTCCAGGAGGCATATCGATTAATAAGACATCTTTTTCGCCCCACTTAACATCTTTATAAAATTGTTGAACTAAAGATGAGATAAGTGAACCTCTCCATAATATTGCATCTTCTTCATTTTCAATTAGCATATTGGTTGAAATAACATCGATACCAGTTCTTGTTTTAGCGGGTAATATTAAATCATCCATTAGATAAGCTTTTTCATTAATTCCAAATGATTTAGCCATTGAAGGGCCAGTAACGTCAGCATCTAAAACACCAACATTATATCCCTCTTTAGCGAGTTTAGCCGCTACTAAGGAGGTAAGTAATGATTTACCAACTCCTCCTTTTCCACTTAATACGCCAACAATTAATTTGATATGGCTTGCATCATTTAATTTAACTCTAAATGAAGCAGGATCTCTTTGAGCACAATTTTCTGAGCAACTTGAACAATCATGTGTACATTCTGACATTTTTTTCTTCTCCTAACTATTTAATTTCTTTATATACTTCCTCTTTTCCTAACGATTCAATTAATATTGAACCATTAGTGAGGTTAGCAAGGGCATCATAATCAATATTATTAAATAATAGTGTTATTGATATTTTTTCTTCAAAAGAAGAATCTAATATTTGTTGATCACAATATTTTAAATAATTCATAAGTGAATCATAAAATTTATATTCAATAATTAAGCCATATTTTTCATAATTTACGATTTCATACAACTTGCATAATGAATATGTTTCTTGGCAAGAATCAATATAAGCACGAATCAAACCAGAAGCGCCAAGTTTAATTCCTCCAAAATATCTAATCACCACACAAAGAATATCTTCTAATTCATTTTTTATTAAAAATTCTAGTATTGGTCTTCCGGCAGTTCCCGAAGGTTCACCATCATCATTAGATTTCTCTTTTTTATTGATGCGATATGCATAACAATAATGAGTAGCTTTAGGATATTCTTTTTTTACTTCACTAAGACTACCATTAACTAGTTTATCATCTTGTAGAGGTATAAATAAACAAATAAATTTAGATTTCTTTATTTCTATAGTGGATACATAAGTTTCTTTAATACGTTTCATTTCTAAGCACCTGATAATTTTGCATTTAAGTTTTTAATAATGACACCCGCTAGTGTATCTTGACCATAATTATAATCTAAGGTTGGATCTATAAATGATTTTTCAAATTTTGTAGATACTTCACCAGGATTTGCTTCTTGGATTTGATTATCAAGTTGAAGATTGTTAATAAAGATATCGAATGCTTCACCTTCTACAATATAATTCCATTCGCTTTGTGCATAAGTTCCACTTGCATCTATATAATTTCTTGTTTCTGCGTCAAAGAAAGTAGATTTAACCATAGAATATTTATCTGTAGCTAATTCCTTTCCAGATGATAAAGGTGCAGAAGAATTATATTCAGGAGCAAAGTAAAGAACACTATAAGAAACAGAACCAATAGAATAATTAATGTCACCTATTGAAATTAAAATAATATCCACGCTTATTTCATTAAAGATTTGAGAATGATATAAGGTTAAGAAAATATTTTTAAATAATCCATTGCCTTCATCTATATTATCTTTTTCATAATCAACATTATAGTTATCCACTCTATCTAAGTATTTCATCATATTTTTAAGGGAATCTATTTCTTCGTCAAATAAAGCCGCTGTTTCTTCTAGGAAATAAGTTTTTTCTTCATATGCATAATAGTGAGGACAATGGGTGTCTGTTCTACCAATAATGTAATCATCTATATTAATAGAATCTTCTTCCCCGGTATTGTTTTCACATATATTTTTCATCATCTTAGGAATTGCATCATGCAACATATATGAATTATTAACTAGTTTTATTTTAGAAATATTTTCATCTTTTAGTGCAGTAACATCCATCAAAGTTTCTAAGTCTCCACTTCTTAATATCATAATAAATTGATGTATTTCTCCATAAACATTACTTTCACTATCGACATAATCCCAAACAATATCTTTATAGTTATTTTCTTTATCAATATCGTTACTAGTGATATATCTTATCTTTTTTTCTACTGCTTCTCTATGATTTTCACATTCTTTTTGTTTAATATTATTTGAATCATATATCCATTCACCTAAAGAAGATTTTTCTTCAAAGATATAAATAAATGAATATTCAAATACAGATAGTTTTCTATTTACATCAGAAACGTTTGCTTCATCAATATGATTAAATATTTTCGATTTATATAATTTTAATAAAGCCGATTCAATAATATCAATCGTGACTTCATCTTGATTAATAAAATCACCAGTTTCATCATCAATTAAACTAATATTTGTAATAACATTAACATCATCAAGTAAAGAAGCGATCAAATGTATTTCTCCTTCTTCACCTTTCCATGTTATAGATTTATCATCATCAAAATCCAAATCAATTTTTTGTATCGTTTCATCATCTAATTCAAATGTAGTTTTTACAATAGAAGTAACGCTATCTTTAATGATAGGAATAAAATCACCATCCACTCTATCTGAAGTCAATTCCTTTGATGAATAATAACCACCAATCATAGATGTATCATAAATCGCAGTTAAAAGTACTTCTGCTTTAGAAGAATCTAAATCATTCCAATTAATTTCATCTAGCGCTATTCCTCCAGGAGCAATTTCTTTTAAAGATGTAAGCATTGTTGATATGCATTGTCCTTCAAAAGCCCAAGGATTATCAATTTGTGATTTATTAATATTAGCAATATTTATTTTTACGCCGGTGCTTTCTAAGGCATCTTTCATATTATTTTCCATAAATGAAGGCAATGCATTTTTCATTAATGTAGAATAATCAATCGAAGCAAAAATTCTTTCAATTTCTGGTCCTAAATCGTAAAGATGAGAAGAAATATCATCCGCTCCATCTACCGTAATATAATCAAGTAAATATTGTGTGTCACTTATAGAAGGGGCTTTAAAAGAACGTAGTACATTAAATAAAGAAACAATTTCTCCATTCTCGCCACCCCAATTTGAAATCGAATCAATCACGCTTTCTTCCACCGGTAAAATCGATGATAAAGAGAAAGATGAAGAACTTCCATCTAAATATTTTTTCACCATTTCACTTGGCGAAGAAGTGCTTGGGACAAATAATCCCTTAATGATTTTTATAAAGTTATCATCCTCACCTTCTAATTTTGGATTAAATAGTTCAGAATCATAAATACCACATAATAAATTTTGCATTGAATCTAAAGTTTGATCTTCAAAGATTTTGCTAATAACATCTCCCTCTTCATCCAAAACATCAAGGAATGTAGCAAGACAAGGGAAAATGGTATCGACAACTTTAACCAATTCTTTTCCAAGTGAAGTCGAAGAAGAATAGTTTTCAAATTTCAAATCTTTCGTTGAAATACCAAAGAATAGTTCTTTATCTTCGACAAAGCCTTTATATAAAGCAGGAACAAATGTACTCAATATCTTACATTCATCAATAACCAAAGCAAAATCTTTTACATTTTTACTAAATTTTGCTTCGCTTCCAAACAATAGTTCTTTATCGATTGTAGTGCCTTCCTCATCGCTTACAAAGCCATTTTTAAAGTCTTCAATTGCTCCCATTAAAGGTGTTATTCCTTTTAGCATTGAACCTACTTCTCTTTTCCAATCACTCTTATTCCAAGAGGAAGTTAAGCTTTCATAAATTCCCTTAAAATCAACTTTTTCTTTAAGTGAAGAAGTAAAGGATTCTTGTTCAAATAAACCAGGTACAGCATATTTTAATGCTTTAAATACAATCGTTGAATCTAATAATCCTTTTTCTGACTCAGAGCCAATTAACAATGTTTTTAATCCTGGTAAGGAACAAACTCTACCTTCAACAACAAAGTTTCCTCCCTCAATAAATGGATTAGAAGAATAAGAAGTTAAATCAACATTCATACCAGTCATCGCTTGTTTAAATAATGTTGAATTAGTAATATTGGCATAATCTTTTAGATATAGATGCTCGCCTGTATATGCATTATATTGCTTTTCAGTAGTAGAGCACATTTGATAAAGTATAGTTAATTCTTCTCCCCAAGAAATATCTTCATATTCTTCCTTCTCTGTAGGCAAATAAGAAATAATACCTTTCGTATTTTCATTTTCTTTCAGCGTTTTGCTTGAAGCTAAAGCAGCGCAGAAAGAAGGCATAAATGCTTCCATGAATGGTGTGTTGCCTAATTCATATAAAGCTGCGCATAGTTTAGTTTCGTATTTTGGATTAAAATAGAATTCATCCATAAATTTGCTTGGATTAAGAACATAATCATCAATAATACCAGATTCCTTAAGTTTAGAATATACAGAAGATAAACATGTAAATGTCGAAGAATAATCAAT
>JBJFEV010000147.1:0-4900 GCA_051891155.1 Bacilli bacterium | reverse complement strand
ATACTAATATATAATTATTTGTTGACAATATAAAAATACTATGGTACAATTATATTGCATATAAATGCAAAGCTAGATTCTTTTTTTAGATGTTTTATAACATTTATTAATATACACATCCTGATAAGAGTTGTTTATTTAAGATTGGGATAAACCATAGCTTTTATTTTTTATTATCTCGTTGGTCGCGAGGATATTTTAAACAATGACTAGAAAAGGGGAAAAAATATGGGTCCAGAAATTTGGATTCTAATTTGTGTACTATGCCTAGTAGTAGGTTGTATCGGAACATATTTCACCTTAAATTTCATCAATAAAAAGAATGAGAATTCAGCAGAAAATAATGCGCGAAAAATTATTTCTGATGCTGAAGCAAAATCTGATGAGATTATTAAGTCTGCAAATAAAGAAGCAAGAGAACAAGCGGGAGATATTAGAAAATCCGCTGAAGAAGAAATTAGAGAAAGAAAAAAAGAAATTGCTGCTACAGAAAACAAACTAGCACAACGTGAAGCTAATATTGATAGACGTGATATGGCTTTAATTTCTAAAGAAAATTCTCTTGAAGAAAAATCCGAAAATTTAAATAGAAAGTATCATGAATTAGAAAAGAAAGAACAATCAATTCAATCAAAGATTAATTCGATTGATCAAGAAATTGAAAAAGTAGCACAAATGAGTGCTGAAGAAGCAAAAGATATTTTATTCAAACGCGTAGAAGATAAGATATCGCAAGAGATTACTGCTTATATTAAAAATAAAGAAGATGAAGCGAAAGAAATTGCTGATCAAAAAGCAAAAGATTTAATTTCTCTTGCAATTGATAAATATTCGCAAGAAGTTATAACTGAAAGAGCTGTTTCAGCTGTCGCTTTACCAACTGATGAAATGAAAGGAAGAATCATCGGTAGAGAAGGAAGAAACATTAGAACATTAGAACAAATGTTAGGCGTTGATATCATCATTGATGATACACCAGAAGTAATTACTGTTTCTTGCTTCGATCCAATTAGAAGGGAAACGGCAAAAATTGCTCTTGAAAATTTGATTAAAGATGGTCGTATTCAACCAGGACGTATTGAAGAATGTGTCGAAAAGGCTAAAGAGGAAGTTAAAAAATCAACTCATGAAGCTGGAATAAATGCGGCGTTTAAATTAGGGTTACCTCGCATCAACAAAGAATTATTAGATTTCGTTGGTAGATTAAAATATAGAACTTCTTATGGTCAAAATGTTTTAGACCATTCTATTCAAGTTGCTTACTTATGCGGTATTATGGCGGCAGAACTTGGTTTAGATCAAAATCTTGCTAAGCGCGCTGGATTACTACATGATATAGGAAAAGCGGCTGACTTTGAAATGGAAGGTAGCCACGTAGAAATAGGTGTGAGATTAGCTAAAAAATATGGTGAAAATGATATCGTAGTCAATTCTATTGAATCGCACCATGGTGATGTTCCTGCAACATCAATTATTGCTCATTTAGTTTCAGCGGCTGATACATTATCAGCAGCAAGACCTGGAGCAAGAAGTGAAACTCTTGAAAATTACATTAAAAGAATTGAACAACTTGAAACAATCTGTAAATCATATGAGGGTGTTTCTAATACCTTTGCAATGCAATCAGGTAGAGAAGTTAGAGTTATGGTAGTTCCTGAGAAGATCGATGATTTGAAAGCATTTAAACTTGCTCGTGATATCAAAGAGAAGATTGAAAATGAAATGACATATCCTGGTCAAATTAAAGTTTCAGTCATTAGAGAAGTAAGAGCTACTGAAATTGCTAAATAATAAATAAAGAGACCATTGTAGGTCTCTTTTGACCATTTATAAAGGAAGTGAGAAAATGAATATATTATTTATTGGAGATATAGTTGGCGAGGTAGGAAGAAAAGTAGTTTATAAAGAAATTGAACGCTTAACAAGTCAAATACCAATTGATTTTATTATCGCTAACGGTGAGAATGCCACTCATGGCAAAGGATTGATTGAATCGCATTTTAATGAACTATTAGATGATGGGATTGATGTAGTTACTCTTGGTAACCACTATGCTGCGAAAAAAGAAATATTTTCATATATAGAAAGCTACGATTCTATTTTAAGACCAAATAATCTTCATCATACGATTCCAGGCTCTGGCAGTGAGGTTTTTGATTGTAATGGAGTAAGAATACGCGTTACTAATTTGCTTGGCAGAGTGTATATGGGACAACAAGTAGATAATCCTTTTGATAATCTAGAAGATGTTTGTGCATTACAAGATTTTGATATTCATATCGTCGATTTCCACGCAGAAGCTACAGGAGAAAAATATGCATTAGGATATGCTTTTGATGGAAAAGTTTCTGCATTACTTGGTACTCACACTCACGTCCAAACAAGAGATAATAGGATTTTACCTCATGGAACTGCATTTATTTCTGATGTAGGAATGTGTGGACCATATAATAGTATTTTAGGATCTAAGAAAGAAGAAGTAATTTCTCGCACCTGGATGGGTACGCCTTCTGTGTTTACAATCGAAGAAAAAGATGATGCTATATTTAGTGCAGTACTTATGAATTTTGATGATAACACACATAAATGTAGAAGCATCGAACCTATATACGAAATTATTAAAGAAGAAGATTTATAGTATAAAAGATAACGTTTAATCATAATCTTTCTTGAAAAGGAGATTATATGATTACACAAATTAAAGTCGCATCGTCTTCATCGGTCTTTAAAGTTGCCGGAGCAATTTCTAATATCATGAGGAATCAAAATTATTTAGATATATCCACAGTTGGAGCGGGTTCTCTTAATCAAGCGATTAAAGCAATAGCTATTGCAAGAGGATTTCTAATCCCAAGTGGCATCGATATTTATATCATCCCTTCTTTTAAAGATATTATGATTGGAGATAAAGAAAAGACAGCGATAAAAATACGAATAGAAAAGAAATAGAGGTTATGTAACATGGCAAAGAAAGTAGAAATTAAAAGCGAACCAAATTTAGCGGATGCTGCAAAAAGAAAAAGAGAAGTAACCAAAATATCAACAGAAAACTTGGATATTCCTAGCGAATTACGACTCGCTGCCCAAGGCAAAAAGTTTTTTATTAGAACATACGGATGCCAAGCTAATGTACTAGATTCACAAAATATTGAGGGGATATTGCTAGAGATTGGTTATGCACCAGTCGATAATCCTTTGCAAGCTGATGTAGTTATTTTAAATACATGCGCGATTAGAGAGAATGCAGAAGAAAAAGTTTTCGGTGAAATTGGTTCTTTAAAGAGACTAAAAAGTGAAAATAAAGAATCACTTATTTGTATATGTGGATGCATGGTACAACAACCACATATTGTTAACACTATCAAAACTAAATATCCTCAAGTAGATATTATTTTTGGCACGCATAATATTCATCACCTTCCTTCGTTATTAAATGAAGCTTATAAGAAAAAGAATAGAATTATTGAAGTTTTTTCTAAAGAGGGAGAAGTGATTGAAAATATTCCTTGTCATCGTCGCGATAGAATTAAAGCGTTTGTCAATATTATGTATGGATGCGATAAGTTCTGCACTTATTGTATTGTTCCTTATACCAGAGGAAAACAAAGATCTCGTGAAATGGACGCTATTTTAAAAGAATGCGAAGATTTGGTTAAACAAGGATATCAAGAAATCACTTTAGTGGGACAAAATGTTAATGCGTATGGTAAAGATTTACAAGATGCTCCAACTTTTGCTACGCTTCTTTCTAAAGTCGCGGAAACCGGTATTCCTCGCTTAAGATTTACTACTTCTCACCCATGGGATTTTACTGAAGAAATGTTTGAAGCAATTGCTAAATATTCTAATATTATGCCTTTCCTTCATTTACCTCTTCAATCTGGGTCTAATGATGTATTAAGAAGAATGGGAAGAAGATATACTTCAGAAGAATATTGTCATCTTGTTGATAGATTAAGAGCGATTGTTCCTAATATTTCTCTAAGTACAGACATTATTGTTGGTTTCCCAAATGAAACAGAAGAAGATTTTCAAAAAACCTTAGATGTAGTTAAATATTGCCATTATGATTCTGCTTTCACCTTTATATATTCGCCTCGAGTTGGTACTCCAGGAGCAAAGATGGAAGATAAAGTGTCTATGGAAACAAAACATGAGCGTTTCACACGATTAATCGCTACTTTAGAACCAGATTTTGAAGCCAAAGCACAAGCTTACGTAGGAAAGATTGTTCCAGTTCTTGTGGAAGGAAGTTCTAAGAAAGATGAAACGATTCTTTCAGGTTATACGGACACTAATAAGTTAGTTAATTTTAAAGGTAGTGTTGCCAATATTGGTAAGATTGTGAATGTTAAAATATTAGAATCACATACATATTCTTTAATTGGTGAAGAAGTAAATGAATAAAGAACTCAAAAGTAAATTAGATGAATTTATTGCTTTTTTTCTTGAAGTTAAAGAGGTTAAACAATTTTTGCTTTTAAAAGATGAACTTTCTTCCTCTAAAGAGATTGAAAATTTAAAAGAAGAAGTAAAAAAAGCACAAAAAGAGATGGCACTTAGTTTAGGTACTTCTTCATATAAAGAAAAGAAAGCATATTATTTATCAAAGAAAAGAGAATACGAATCACATCCTTTAATTGTTAATTATGAGATGTTAAAGGAGGAAGTAAATTATCTAGTAGATGAACTAGTTGATAAATTGAAAGGGGGTGTTTAGAAACCTTATTTTAGGTCTTCTAAACACCCTTTAGTTGTGTGCCGGGCATGGCACTAATCTCAATGGTGAAAGTCCAGTCACGGGTATTTACCGCCAAGTGTAGCAAACCCCAAGCCGTTAATAGTAATTGTAATTGTCAATAATTTTGTGTAGTTTTTTATCGGTTGAAAATGTAGGTAA
>JBJFEV010000146.1:0-4914 GCA_051891155.1 Bacilli bacterium | reverse complement strand
GCATTTAAACCATTTAATTATCAATCCATTAATTTTTCAGAAGAAGTTTTACATCATATAATTGATGTTGATAAATTTGTGATTGATGTAATTTATGATGAAAGCTATATGCAAATTAAAGAACAAAAAAATTTAGAAGAATATGATCTAATTATTGCTCTTGGTGAGGCACGTAGTAGAACAGAATTAACTCTAGAATTACAAGCCAAAAATATTTCTTCATGTTCTTTAAAAGATAATAAAGGAATATTAAAAACTGATGAAATAATTAATCCAACCAAGGATGAAATTCTAAAGACCCAAGTAGATATAGAAAAATGCAAAGATGATATTACATTATCCTATGATGCTGGTAAATTTGTTTGTAATAATTTATATTTTCATCTATTAGAAGAATATCCTGCCAAATCATTATTTATCCATATACCATTATGTTATTCTCAAGATGATTATAAAAAACACGCTAATCAAATTAACAAAATAATTGATAAATTAGACAAAAAGAACTAACTTCTTTGCAAAGTTAGTTCTTTTCATTTTTCTTACTAATTAAAGCAATACCGTCTCCAATATCTTCTAAGATTTGGACATTGTATTCTTTTCTATTTAATAAATTCTTCTTAAACTCCTCATTCATTTTTTGGAATTTTTCTTTCTTTTCTTTTTTTGCATTTACCCAGAAATCTTCTAGTTTCATATTATCGATAATAATCATTCCACCTTCCTTTAAAGAGGAAGAAAATTTATCTAAAAAATAATCATTTCTTTTTTTAGCCGCATCGATAAATATCAAATCAAATTTATCTTCTATATTGATGGTAACAGCATCATCAACAAGCATTGTGACTTGTTTTTCTACCCCAAATTCAAAAAAATTCTTTGAGGCAATTTGTGCGCGTTTAATATCATGTTCAATAGTTAAAACTTTAATATCTTTATTAAGTAAAGCAACATTGATAGCAGTATAACCTATCGCTGTTCCTATCTCTAAAAAACTAGTATAGTTCTTTTCCTTCATTAAATTTAATATGAATTCGATAGTTTGTTTACGAGCAATGGGAACATAATTTTCTTTAGCGTATATTTCTAATTCCTTTATATCTGACATATTAAATCTCTTCTTTCTTACCCATATATAATAGACTATTTTATTTGGTAAGTCTATTTTATGATTTATATCTTTGAAGATTGTTTTGCGTATTATTTAAAAAAAAGATTCAAAAAATAATTATTGTTTAATGAATATTTTTTATTCTTCTTAGGAGTTAAATGATGGTAATGCGCAATTATTTTCGTCGTAAAAGAGAACAAAATCGAATCATTGAAATAGACTTTATACGTGGAATTGCTATTATTTTTATGATTTTCGATCATCTAATGTATGATTTTATGTTTCTAATTCCTTCTCTTTTCCCTTCTTTTCCTAAGGATAATACTCTACTAGAGCATATTCATGCCTTTTCTTTATCTTATTGGAATTCTTCTATAAGAATTTACTTTAGATATTTCATCTTATTCATTTTCCTCTCCTTGGTTGGAATATGTGCTTCTTTTTCTCTCAATAACTTATTGCGTGGTTACAAATTAGCATTTGTTTCATTAGTGCTTACGCTTGTAACATACATAATCAGCATCATCATCTCCTCTTTAGATTTTGTAATCACTTTCGGTATTTTACATTGCATATCATTATCTTTAATTATGATTGGAATATTGGAAAAATTTTTTCATAATAAATGGATATATCTATTATTAGGTTTAACAATGATTATCATAGGGGTATATTTTGAAATTAATCAAATATTTATTTCTTACTATGAAGAAAACATTTTTTTACTCATCTTTAAGCAAATGATTGGTATAGCAAGATGTGGAAGCGATTGTTTTTCTTTGTTACTTTATGGTGGGCAAGTCTTCATCGGCTTTTTTCTTGGAAAAAGTCTTTATTCCCAAAAAGTTTCCAAATTTCCAAAAATTAACAATTCGAAAAATATAATTACATTTATTGGAAAAAATAGTTTAGTAGTATACCTATCACATCAGATCGTATTATCAATAATTTTAATTACTTTACTACTATTTTTAGGTTATCAATTAATTATTTAAGGAGAATAAAGATGAAAACATTATATGAAAATATTTTTAGATATGAAAAGAGCAATAATACCGCGATATATTTTGATAAAAAAACCATATCCTACCAAGAAATGTGCAGAAACATCCGTAAAATGATCAGTTTCTTAAAGGATAAGGGAATTAAAGAAAATGATGTTATTACTATTGCTCTACCTAATATTCCTACTTCTATTTATCTACTATATGCCCTTAATGGAATAGGAGTAATCCAAAATATTCTTCACCCTCTTACTCCTGTAAAAAAGATAATCGCTTCGATGGAAGAAACTAAAAGCAAATGCGCTATTATATGTGCTAATAACTTCAAAGATAATGAAGACATTTTAATTTCAAGTAAAAAAGAATTCTTCTTTGTAAATCCAACTCTTGATATGCCTTTTTTAGTTCGTTCAGCATTTTTAGTTAAATATAAAAAAATTAAAGAAGATTGTTTTTTTCATAATCTAAATAGTTATAAATCTTATCCAGAGGAAAATAATATAATTCCTCATAATTTTCAAAATGCATCTATCTATCTTCACTCAGGAGGAACTAGTGGAAATAGTAAAACAATCGTCCTTAGTGACGAATCAATCAATAATCTAGTAATCAAGGTAAGAAAAATCATCGATTTTGATATTGAAGGTAAATCCGTTTTAGCGGTTCTTCCCCTTTTTCATGGTTTTGGCTTAGTTATGGGCATACACGCTCCATTAAGTTATGGAGCGTCTTGTACATTAATGATTAAATTTAATGTCAAAAAAGTAATCCACCTAATTAATGAAGGAAAAATCAATTTAATTATTGGAATTCCTTTACTATATCAAAAATTGCTTAACGATTCCTCTTTTAAAAAAGCCAAATTAAATAATTTAAATCTATGCTTTATCGGAGGAGATAATGTTAGTCAAAACTTAATCAATCAATTCAATAAAACAATGAAAGAAAATAATAGTTCTTGTTTACTTTTAGAAGGATATGGCTTAACCGAAACGGTAACCGTATGTGTAGTTAATACAAAAAATAATAATAAAATCGGATCAGTGGGTCAACCTCTTGAAGGAATAAGAATTAAGATACTAAATGAAAAACAAGAAGAAGTACCACTTTATCAACGAGGAGAAATATTCATAAATGGATCGACATTAATGAAAGAATATCTTCATGATGAGGAAACAACTAATAAAACCATAATCAACTATCATGATGAAAAATGGTTAAAAACAGGAGATGAAGGTTATCTAGATAAGGATGGATTTCTTTATTTTTTAGGAAGAAAAAAACGAATTTTTATCATAAACGGTTATAACATTTATCCAAGTGAAGTTGAAAAAATAGCTTTAGAAAATAACTCTATCACTGATGCTTCTTTAGAATTCTTTTCTTTTCCTAAAGCTCATACTAATTTATATTTAATAAAGAGGAAAGATAGCCAAAAAAATGAAAATCAAATTAAGGAAGAAATCATTTGTTCTTTGCAAGAAAAAGTCATTAAATACGCTTTACCACAAGAAATAATTTTTATGGATGATTTTCCTAAAACACCATTAGGAAAAATATCTCATCAAGAATTTAAAGATATATAGAAAGTTTGTTTTCTTATCCTATTATTGTATAATAATCTTGATTTACTAATTATCTTCTACAAATAAATGTTGCTTTACATAAATTTTTTCTCTTTGCAACTACCAGTTGACACATTTCCAAGTGCAGTTGGTGGAGTGCAATTATAAAAAAATGTAAATTAATATTGTCTAGGAGGAAAGAAAAATGATTTTAGCGGACAAGATTATTAATTTAAGAAAGAAAAGTGGAATGAGTCAAGAAGATCTCGCAGGGAGATTAAATGTTTCTCGACAATCAATATCAAAATGGGAAAGTGCACAATCCATTCCTGATTTGGATAAAATAATCCAATTAAGTAGCATATTTGGTGTATCAACAGATTTTTTACTTAAAGATGAAATAGAAATGGAAGATGCCTATGTTGAAATTGATGTCGATCAAGATAGCAATGTCAAAAGAGTTAGTTTAGAAACAGCAAATGATTTTATTGATAAAAGATATAAAAACGCCCTCAAGATTGCAATTGGTGTTTTATTATGTATATTATCTCCTGTCATATTAATTTTATTATGTGGAATAAGTGAATATTATCATATTTTGAGCGAAGAAGTTGCTTCCGCTATTGGATTGACGGTTTTATTTGTATTTGTGGCTATCGCGGTTGCCCTATTCATTATATCTAGAAATAACACTAGCGAATATGAATTTATTACCACTAAAGCTTTTGATGCTGAATATGGAGTGTCAGGAATGGTAAGACAAAGAAAAAAAGAATTCCAAAATACATATAATAATTTAAATGTTATTGGCATAATACTTTGTGTTCTATCCGTTATTCCTTTACTAATATGCGCTCTTTTACAACAAGAAATCTATGCAATATATGGTACTATTGCTTTATTTGTAATCGCAGGTATAGGTGTATTTATGATCGTGTATGGCGGTTGCAAAATGGGTGCTTATGTAGCTCTTCTTCAAGAAGGAGATTATCAAAAAGAAAAGAAAACACAAAACCCTATATTAAGTGCAATATCAACTGCATATTGGATGGTGGTCACAATTATTTACTTAATTTGGAGTTTTATCTCTTCTTCTTGGGAAATCACTTGGATTGTTTGGGTAATTGCAGGTATCTTGTATGGTGCCCTTTTACCTATCTTAAATATCGCATTTAAAGATAAATAGGGTAGAGAGAAAATAAACAAATTTATTTTCGTCCCTCCCGTTGCACCG
>JBJFEV010000145.1:0-4925 GCA_051891155.1 Bacilli bacterium | reverse complement strand
TTTTAAAAATATTTTTTAATCCTAAAAAATGTAGTGTTAAAACCTAAAAACGGGGCTTTGACAGATAACCTTTATTATGCTAATAATTAATATGCACGTGAGAAAAAAGTTTCTCATTGTAAGTATGAGGTAGTGAATAAAAATGAATAAATTTATGGAAATGGCTATTGAAGAAGCCAAAAAAGGTATTTTACAAGGACATGGAGGACCTTTTGGTTGTGTCATTGTAAAAAATGATGAAGTTGTTGGAAAAGGTCATAATGAAGTATTAAAAAATAATGATCCAACATGTCATGGAGAAATTATGGCGATTCATGAAGCTTGTGCCACATTAAACACTTTTGATTTATCAGGATGTGAAGTATATACAACTGGGGAACCTTGCCCAATGTGTTTGGCTGCGATATTATGGGCTAATATTGACAAAGTTTATTATGGTTGCAATATTTTTGATACAGAAAAGATTGGATTCCGTGATAATAAATTCTATAAATTCCAAAATAATGCTTCTGAAAAGCAAAAAATGGTTAAGGAATTAGATAGAGAAGAATGCTTAAAATTATACGATTTGTATAATAGCTTAACAAATAAGAAACAATATTAATAAAAATGATTATCTTTCTTCTGAAAGATAATTTTTTTATTGAAAACATACCTCAAATTATTTAATAGTGTCATCGATAGTAATAAAATATTAGATGATAGAAAAAGGAGTGTTTATGAAAGTTACGGATGATATATATTATGTTGGTGTAAATGATCACCAAATTGATTTATTTGAAGGACAATATGAAGTCCCAAATGGTATGGCATATAATTCTTATGTAATCCTAGATGATAAAAGCGTAGTCATGGATTCAGTAGATATTAATTTTGCTAAAGAATGGATTAAGAATATTAAAGAAACTTTAAAGGGTAAGGAACCAGACTACATAGTAATCCAACATATGGAGCCAGATCATTCTGGATCACTTCAACAATTTATGGATGAATTCGAAAACACAATTATTGTGTCTTCACTTAAAGCTTTTGTGATGATGAAAAATTTTATTGGACAAGATTATAGTGAAAGAAGAATTGTTGTTGGGGAAAATGATACTTTAAGTTTAGGTAAACACACAATTAAATTTATCACTGCTCCTATGGTGCACTGGCCAGAAGTTATTGTAACATATGATGAATGTGCTAAAGTGTTGTTTTCCGCGGATGGATTTGGGAAATTTGGTGCATTAGATGTTGAGGAAGAATGGGCTTGTGAAGCAAGACGTTACTACTTTGGAATTGTTGGAAAATATGGAGCACAAGTTCAGGCTTTATTAAAGAAGGTTGCTTCATTAGATATTGAAACGATATGTCCTCTTCATGGCCCTATACTAAAAGAAAATCTAGGATATTACATAGATTTATATAATATTTGGTCTTCTTATGGAGTGGAAACTGAAGGGGTAGCAATTTTCTATACATCAGTATATGGACATACCAAAGAAGCAGTATTAAGATTTGCAAGTGAATTAAAAGAACTGGGATGTCCTAAGGTCGCTATTAATGATTTAGCGCGAGAAGATATGGCTGAATGTGTAGAAGATGCATTCCGTTATGGAAAAATTGTTTTAGCGACTACTACTTATAATAATGATATCTTCCCATTTATGAAAGAATTTATCAATCATCTAGTGGAACGCGGATATAAAGGAAGAAAGATTGCTCTTATTGAAAATGGTTCTTGGGCATGTAATGCGGGACTAGTTATGAAAAAGATGCTAGAATCTTGCAAGGGTAACCAAATTATTGAACCAAGCGTAAAAATTATTTCCTCAATGAAGGAAAAAGATATTGCTCAAATTAAAGAAGTGGCAAAATTATTATTAGATAAAGATGAAAATAAAGACTTAGGAAGATAAGCCCAAGTCTTTTTAAATTCCTGGAGATCCTACGAAATTGACTTCATTTTCTTGGAAATAGATAAGAAGAACAATACCAGTTAAAACGATGACGCTTCCTAAAACTTTGACAAGATACAACCCCTTATCTTTTTGACTGGCTTTTTTAAATTGACTATAATTTCTTATGATAAAATAACCATAGATAATAAAAACAATAACAAGAGCTAATATATAAGCACTGTTTGACTTGTTACGATAGTAAGCCTTATTAGTTCTTAAATATATTTTTTCTAATTGGTTTCCATATATGTTTAGAAAACATAGAAAAACAAATATGATCCAAATATAATCTTCAAAGTTAAGTCGCTTGATGTCATCGTTAAAAATATTTCCTATCATATTTAAGAATATTATTTTATTTATTAATTAAGAAGTAACTTGTAGTTATATTACTTAATAAAAAAATATATAAAATATATTTTCTTTCTTAAGAGAAACAATTACTTTTTTTCTTACAACATTTTTTTATAGAAAAATATTATAGATTTCTTTACTATATATCTAGGTGATTAAAATGAAGTATGAAAATTTAGCTACTAGTTTAGAATTTAGTAAAGAAGGTAATGTATTTTTTAAAGAAATAAAAGGATTTAAAGTTTATTTTAAGGATTGGGCTTATTTAATTTATTCCTTTGGAGCTTTTTATATTCCTTGTAATAAAGAAATAACAACCCCTTTGTTAAAGAAGATTGAACAAGAAGCATTTGGCAACGTTGGTGCTTTGTTTACTATCTCTTCAAAAAATGATACTTTGATAATGTCGTTAGAAAGTGGTAATAAAAACGAAAAGAATGTGCAAGATAAAATACTAGCTCAAATGATTGTTGTTTGTACCACCTTACAAAATGAAGGTTATGAACCAATGAAGGAATGTCCTATTTGCCATCAAGAAGCATCTTTTGGTGACTTTGGTGATAACTATGTTCCAATTCATGAACAATGTAGAAATGAATATATTAATAAATTAACTAATTTGGTTAATGAGAATAAAGGATTTAATACAAAATATCTTGTCTCTATTATCCTTTCTTTAGTTTTAGGTGTAGTAGGAATAATTCCTGCTGTATTTGTGACTTTCTTTAATCTAGATTACTTTACTGGATTAATTATCTTCACTCCTTTACTAGGCACTTTAGGTTTTTTCTTATCAAAAGCACAAAGTAAGAAATGGTTACGTATTGTTACTGGTATAATCTGTTTTGCAATTATATTTGCATTTACTTTCTGGGCATTTAGTTACATAATTTCTCAAAAGGAAATTACTTTCCTAGAATATATGTTTAGTGGCAAGATGGTAGGACTAAGAAAATCAATATTTACTTTAATACTTTCTTTGGGAGGATTTGGTGGAACTAAGTTTGTTTCTAAATTTAGAGTGGACTATCAAAAAGAATTAGATAAATTTACTAAAAAATAGATAGATGATTTAAGAAGAGTTAATTCTCTTCTTTTTTTAACCACTTACATTTAAAAAATGACCGAATACATTAACCTCCTTTTTTTCATATTTTTTCTTTCTATAATATTTTTGTCAAAATAAAGGAAGGATTATTATGAAAGATGCAATTGTGACTAAAAACTTAAGTAAAAGTTATAAAAATATAAAAGCTTTAAGTGAAGTTAGTATTTCTGTTAAAGAGGGAGAATTATATGGGTTGCTTGGAGTCAATGGTGCAGGTAAAACCACTTTAATAAAGATATTAACAGGTCTAACTAAATGCGATGGAGGTGAAGCTGAAGTTTTAGGATTTGATTTATCATCTATGGATAATATAAAGAAGTTGATTGATATTTCTCCGCAAGAAACTTCTATCGCTTTAAACTTGACCGTAAAAGAGAACTTAATCTTTTTTGCCTCTTTATATGATATGAAAGATAAAGAATATATGAATAGAGTCATTCATTCTTTTGGACTAGAAGAAGTGATAAAACAAAAAGCCAAAACATTATCAGGAGGATGGAAGAGAAGATTATCGATTGCTTTAGGATTAATCTCCAAACCTAAAGTCCTTTTTTTAGATGAACCTACTTTAGGATTAGATGTTATCTCTAGACGAGAACTTTGGCGAATAATTAGTTCTTTGAAGGGCAAGATGACTATTATTTTAACATCGCATTATCTAGAAGAAATAGAGGCGCTTTGTGATAAAGTAGCTATCATGAGTAAAGGAAAGGTGTTAGAAGAAGGAACGATAGATGAAATTAAACAAAAAGCAAATGAATCTTCTTTTGAAGAAGCGTTTGTCAAAATTGTAGGAGGTAGTAACAATGAAGAAGATTTTATTATTTAGTAAAAGAAATTTTATTGAGATGGTTAGAGATCCTTTGCTTTATGTATTCTGTGGAGGACTTCCTCTATTCATGATTTTGATGTTTCAAGTAATATCATTCTATTCTTCTAGTTCGTTACCTATATTTAAAGTGAAGAGTTTGATTCCAGGAATTATGATGTTTTCGTACAGTTTGTTGATGCTTATGACTTCTTTACTAGTATCTAAAGATAAATCATCAGCTTTTTTAAAAAGATTATTTACTTCTTCTTTAAAACCATATCATTTCGTTTTTGGTTATTTTATTCCTTTTTTTGCAATTGGAGTCGTCCAAGATGTAATTTGTATAACTTTAGGTTATATATGTGGAGCGATGGATAATACATTATTTGCAACATTGGGGGAAGTATGTTTATTACTAATTGAAATGATTCCAATTAAAGTAATTAATATTATGTTTGGTATTTTTGTAGGAGCACTACTAAACGATAAATCAGCTCCAGGAATATCTTCCATCTTTGTATCCGCATCAGGAATTATTGGAGGAGCTTGGATGCCAGTCGATACGATGGGCAACTTTGAGCATATTATAGAATGGGCTCCATTTTATCCTTCAACCTATTTAGGAAGAGTAATATTAAAAGCGGAACATACTCCTTTATAAATTATACAATTGAAATGTAAGGAAATTGGAAAATAAAAATGTAGGTTT
>JBJFEV010000144.1:0-4933 GCA_051891155.1 Bacilli bacterium | reverse complement strand
AAAAAAATAAAAAATCATTAACTGATATTAGAAAAGAAAGAAAAGAAAAAGCTAGTGAAGATACTTTAGTTTTAGAAGAACAAAGAAATGATAATCTTCAAAAAGAAGTTTCTCCTTTAGAAAACTTAAATTTAGGAAATGAACAAGTAGATAATGTTTTAAAATCTACTGAAACTGAAAATATTCAAGAAACTATTGAAGAAAAACCACAAAAGGAAGAAATACAGCGAAATAAAGAAGTGCATAAGGCTCCTAAAAAGAAAGCAGTTAAAAGAGAAGTTCCAGTAATGTCAGAGGATAACATGAAAATGTTAACCGATAGTTTCCAAAAATTGCGTGAACAGATTGCTGATAAGAAGAAACAAGAAAAAGAAGAAATTAAAAAGCAAAAAGAAGATCTTCACAATAAAAATGTTCAAAGAGATGAACAAAACAAGAGTAATCTTGAAAAATTATTACAAGAGATTCAAGTTTTACAAAGCAATAATAGCGAATTAGAAAAAAATCTTGAACAGTTGAATAGTAAATTAGATGAAGCTAATGAGCAAATTACGACTTTACATTCTGAAGAGGAGTTAGTCGAATTACAAAATCAAAATGATGAATTGAAAACTCAATTATTAGAAGCTACACATAAGAATGATGAGAGTAGTGATAAAATTGCTAGTCTACAACAAGAATTTGAAAAAACATCTCAAGAATTAAGCAATCTAATTAATCAAGTTAATGCGAAAGAACAAGAAATTGATGAAAAAGAAATCATTATAACAGAATTGCAAGAAAAACTTGGTGCAACATTATCTCAAGAAGAAGTCGATGATTTAAAGATTGCTAATGATGATCTTCAAAAGCAATTAGAGCAAAAAACTCAAGAAATTCAAACTCTAAATGAAGAATTAGAAGAGTTGAAGAATAATGTTGGTGTTTGTGTTGGTCAAGAATCAATGTTTGACACTGCAAAAGTGAGTGAATTAGAATCTAGAATATCAGAATTACAAGAACAATTAGATATATGTAATAGTGATTTAGATCAAATAAGTGATGATAATTTATCATTGAAACAAACTATTTGTGATCGTGAAAACCAAATTAAAAAACTTGAGGAAAGTTTAAAATATCAAGAAGAACTTGTTAATAACGAAAATGATAGCGAAGAATTAAAACTTGTTATCGCAAAAGATCGTGATGAATATCGTAGATTACAAGAGTTGTATGATAGTCAAAAATTAAACGATGAGAAATTAATAGCCGAACTTCAAGAAAAAGTTGATGAAAAAGTACTTGAAATAAGTGATTTGAATCAAGCTTTAGAAGCTTATAAAAATACAATTATACGCAAAAATGAAGAAATACAAAGATTAAATGACACTCAACATCAGATGTCTAATGGTATAAATGAGAATCTTCTAATCGATAAAGATTTTGAAATTGAGAGATTACAATCTGAAGTTAATTCTTTGAAACAACAAATTAATGATGAAAGAAAACTATCACGTGAGCTTGAAAGTCAAAAAGATGATTATAATCATCGTTTAGAAAGTCGCATTGATTATCTAACTGAGATTGTTAAGAGTATTCAAAATAGTGGTGATCGTAGTTACCAATTACGTGATAATTATTATGATCAAATGAATCAATTACGACAACTTCGTGAAGAAATGAATACTCGTTTTGCGGAACAAAAACAAGAAAAGACGGTTGACGAAATTCGTCGTTTGCGTGAAGAATTTATTACATTGAACAATCGCCTTCGTTATCCTGAACAAAATGTTTCAACATCAAATAATGAATATGAAACATATCAGTATGAAGATCAAGAAGAAGGATTGACTGTAGATAATGTTGATGAAGAAAAAAATGTAAGTATTGATGGATATACTAAGGATGATATTACTAATCCTAAGTTTATTGCTGAATATGCTAAGTTGGAAAAACAAATTAGTGGATTACAATATGATATTGATGAAGACACAAGGAGATATGAGCAAGCAGTTAATAAAAATATGCTTGCGAAAGAGCGACGTAATTTGATGATTGATCAAATTAATAAGGAATTAGAAGTTTTAATTGATAGATATAACAGTTCCAATGGAAATAGTATTCAAAATAAGGATATCTATGAAAGAGAACAAGTAAAGGCAGCTGAAAAAATTCGTTTCCATAAGGAAAAGATTCGTGATATTACTGATTCTATTAATGAAGCTACTCGTAATCATCAGGAATATATTGGCGAAAAACAATATCAAATAAATAAGATTATTCAAAAGCAAAATGATTTAATTTCTTTTTACGGTGAAAAATTAAAACAACAAGGTATATTGCCAAAATCTAAACAAAAATCCATTGAATTACCGGTTGAAGAAAAAAATGAAACTGTAAATGAAACAAATTATCAAGAGGAAGATTTAGAACAATTACGTCAAAAAATTGAAGAGCTAAAGAAGGAACACGAAGAAAAGACAATTCAATTAGAAGAATTGCAAAAAGAAAGCACATTACAGAAAGAAAGTATAGAAGAAACTTTAAATGATGAAAAAGCAATTCTTTTAGATGAACATGAAGATTTAAAGCGAGAATTTATTGAAAAGAAAAATGTGTTAATGAAGTTTAAAACTGAATATGATCGCTGTGCTTCTTTGGAAAAAGAATTACGAACTGGTGATGAACTAGTTGGGGAGTATTATAAATATAGTCAAACAATCCAAAGTTTGAAAGATGATTTAAATATGCTAAGACAGGAAAAAAATAAAACTATTGAACAACTAGACCAGTATATCAATGATCCAAATCGTCGTAGTGAAGTGTTAGTTTTAAGAGCTAGAAGAGATGATTTGGATATACGTGAACAAGATTTATTATCAAAAATTTCTTATTCTAATTCTCGTTTAGAAGCTTCATCAAATGATGAACAGGTAAAAAAATATCAAGAGTTAGTTTCAGGAATGGAAAAGATAAATTCTCGAATGGAGTCATTAAAGAAGGAATTGACTAATATAAAACAAAAAATAGGAGCATAATATTGATGAATGTCATCATTACTAAGGAGTTAACATCTAAATTAGAACAATTTGATATTTGTGGTTTCACATGTTCAGTTAAGGTTGAAGATAGTGAAAGTGTAAAAGAATTGGTTAATCAAACTCAACAAGATGTGGTTAGAAATTATCAATTTTCTGATTTATTAACTATACCTGAAATTGATGATGATAGAAAAGGTTATAAAACTTTAAAAGCGGATCCTAATCGTGTGCACTTAGCTGTGGAATCTTTATATCGAAGAATTCTTAAAGGAAATGACTTATATTTAGTTAATAATTTAGTGGATATTGGCAATGTCTTGTCGATTAAGACTAAAAGAAGTGTTGCTGTTTTAGATTACGACAAGATTGTTGGACCTGTGAAAATTAAAGTTGGAAATAGTGATATGGAATACTATGGAATTGGTCGAGGTAAAATTAACATTACTAATCTTCCAATTTATTGTGATGATATATCACCATTTGGATGCCCAACTAGTGATACGACAAGAACAATGATAACTAGTGAAACAAAGTCAATATTGGTAATGATTATATGCTTTCAAAAGTCAAATAAGGATGAATTATTAGATTTAGGAATATCTTTATTTGAAAAATATGGATTTGCACAAAATATTGAAAAAATAAATGATATTAAGGAGTAGAAAATGGAAGAAACTTCAAATTTTATAAAGACAATAATGAAAGAAGATTTAGAGAGTGGGCGTGTAAAGAAAATTGTTACTAGATTTCCTCCAGAACCAAATGCTTATCTTCATATTGGCCATGCTCGTGCAATGGTTACTAATTTTGAGTTAGCTAAGAGCTTTGGTGGATATACAAATCTTCGTTTTGATGATACTAATCCGACAAAAGAAGATGCTGAATTTGTCGATGCTATCATCAATGATATTAAATGGTTAGGATATGAACCTAAGAATATATACTATGGCTCTGATTATTTTGAAAAAACTTATGAGTTAGCTATTAAATTAATAAAAAAGGGCTTAGCATATGTTTGCGATTTAAATCCTGAAGAAATTAGTCAATATCGTGGTACTTTAAATGAACCAGGAAAAGAATCACCATATCGTAATCGTAGCGTGGAAGAAAATCTACAATTATTTGAAAATATGAAAAATGGAATGTATGATGAAGGAACTCATACATTACGTGCTAAGATTGATATGGCAAGTCCGAATATCAATATGCGTGACCCTGTTCTTTATCGTATAGTTAAGACTCCACATCATCGCCAAGGAACTAAATGGTGTATTTATCCAATGTATGATTTTGCTCATCCTCTTCAAGATTCTTTTGAAGGAATCACTCACTCATTGTGCAGTTTAGAGTATGACAATCATCGCCCTTTATATGATTGGGTCATTAAAGTGTGTGAAATGCCACATGTATCTCATCAATACGAATTTGGTCGTTTAAATATTACTAATACAGTAATGAGTAAAAGATACTTACGTGAATTAGTTGAAACTAATAAGGTTGAAGGATATGATGATCCTCGTATGCCTACTCTTGCTGGTTTACGCAGACGTGGCTATACTCCTGAAGCTATTAGAAATTTCATTTTGTCAACAGGATTATCTAGAGTAAACTCAACTGTAGAAGGTACCATGCTTGAACATTTCTTAAGAGAAGACTTAAAACTTAAAACAAATCGCTTAATGGCTATTACTAATCCATTAGAGGTCGAAATTACAAATTATCCTGAAGGGGAAATTGAGTACGTTAAAGCTGATAACAATGCTGAGAATGAAGAATTAGGTACAAGAAAAGTTCCTTTCGGACGCCATTTGTATATCGAAAGAGAAGACTTTGTTCTACAAAAACCAAATAAGCATTATAAACGTTTAGCTTTAGGATTAGAAGTAAGATTATATCACGCTTACTTTATTAAA
>JBJFEV010000143.1:0-4956 GCA_051891155.1 Bacilli bacterium | reverse complement strand
TATGGCTCGTGTTGCTTTCATCTTAGACCGCATCTTCCGTAAATTTGGTTTATCAGGAAGAGCATTTATGCCAATGATTATGGGATTTGGATGTAGTGTCCCTGCTATGATTAACACTAGAACCTTAGCTGATGAGAATGAACGTACAGCGACTGTTAGAGTTATTCCATTTTTCAGTTGTGGTGCAAAACTACCAATCTTAACAGCTATTGCTGGTGGAATTGTTCAATTATTTAATGTAGGTAATGCTGATGTTATCACATACTCAATGTATTTATTAGGAATGATAACTGCTATTGTTACTGTAATTTTAATGAGACAAACAACAATGAAAGGTGAAGTGCCACCATTCATTATGGAACTTCCAAGTTATCATTGGCCTCAATTTAAAGCTTTAATGATTCACTTATGGGATAAATTGAAACATTATGTGAAAAAAGCATTTACTATTATTTTAGCTTCAACTATTGTTATTTGGTTCTTATCAAGTTTCAGTTTCAAATTTGAATTTTTACCTGAGACAATAATATTTGAAGGTGAAGAAATTGTCGCTAATGTTCGTATGGATGAATCAATTTTAGGAGCAATCGGCTCAGTAATTGCCCCATTATTCGCTCCTCTAGGCTTTGGTTCAAACTTAAATGCGTTTTCTTGGGTATTTGCTGTAGCTGCTGTTACTGGACTAATTGCAAAAGAAAATGTTATTGCAACATTTGGAACTCTTGCTGCTTGTGTTGCTGGTGGATATATTGCTTCAGAAGATGGTATTTTAGAAGTTATTGCTATGATTGAAGCTACTGGTATTACAATTCCTGCTCTTATTTCTTTCATTGCCTTCAACATGACTACAATTCCATGTTTTGCAGCAGTTGCTACTGCTAAAGGTGAACTAACTAATAAGAAATTCTGGTGGACTTTAGTATTCTGGTTAGTTACATCTTACATAGTATCAATGATGATATATATGATTGGAACTTGGTGGTGGACTGCATTTATTTTTGTGGCTTTATTTGCTATTGCTATTCTTGGAATTTCTTATTACAATCGCCATCAACAATTGAAGAAAGAAGCTCGTATTTAATAAATGACTTTACCGGAAATTCTTTTAATAATTGCCAGTGTAGCATTTGTAATATATATTTTTGGAAAACAAATATATCGATTAGTTAAGAAATTACCAAGTGATGAATGCTGTTCATGTAAAAAAAGTAGCAAAAGTATATTAAAACAATATCATCGTGACTATAAATAGAAAAAAAGGATTAAGTGCAATACTTAATCCTTTTTTGTTATATCTAAAGTACTTACGAATTATATTTTTTCTATACACTAGTAGTTATTCCTAATCTAACAATAATGACAAGAATAATGGCTGAAACTACAATAATAGCAACAAACACTCATGACCAAATAAGCCAACAATACTGCTACACAAAGGTATCATAGAAACAGCAGACAATGATTTTCCATATGCTAATTTTATCACAATTAATTAAAATACTAAGTATTATAAATATCAATGATACAACAAACATAAAGATAGAATATTCTAGCATTATAAACACATCATCCTATTTATGTTATGTCTACTCAACATAAAACCTTTTTAATCAACCATTAGTAATTTTTGTTTTCTTTTTAAAAATTATAAATGTTAATAAACAAATGATTATTGGTACAATAAAGATTAAAGTATACGTCAATGGTTGTACATATATGGGTGTTGAATAAGATACATCATATGTTACGAATGAAATAGCACATAAAACAACATATGTTAATGATAAAAAAATTAATAAACATAATGAAATTTCCCTTACAATTTTATTAATATTGTTTTTTAAATTTACTTTCAATATCATTAACATTACAAAATAAAACGATATAAATAAAATATAATAAAGTATTTCCCATGGATAAATAACAATCTGAGTTTCTGCTTCAAAAAATATTAATATTGGTATTATTGCCAGTGCACCAGCAATAAAAGAATTTGTCACATTTTTGTTATAAAATGGAGTTGATAAACCTAATATGATAAATGTTATTGGGGCTATGAACAAACAGTATAACATAACTGATGTAGGATCAACTAAAAAAATTAAATAAGGTATTAATATTCCAACCAAATCATATAAAATAAACACTAAAATGTTTGATACATAATTCTTGTATTTATTTAGCTTATCATTTGTATCAATAGCAATACTTTTCACATCATCTTCGCCTAATAATTCATCAATCGTTGTATTTAAAAGTTTAGCAATATCTTTTAAAGTTTCAATATTAGGATAGCCATTATCATTTTCCCATTTGCTTACTGCATTTCTAGTAACAAATAATTTTGCTGCAAACTCTTCTTGTGTAAGATTATTATCTAATCGATATTTTTTTAATTTTTCACTTAGCATAAATTCCACCACCTTTATGCTTTTATTATATATTAATCCATATTAAATAGCACGACACTTTCCGTTACATCAAATATTATATTCATTTTTTACTAAGTGCCTTATATTTTTTATCTTGATTTTAAAATATCGACTATTTATACAATGCAACATTGTTTTAGTCAAAATTTGTAAATTATTTTTCTATTTTAATGCTAGCAAAGTTATACATTCTATATGATATGTCCCAACAAACAGATCACATATTGCATTTTTTTCCATCTTATATTTAGAAGTAAATAATTTTATATCTCGAGCTAATGTTTGAGCCTCACAGCTAACATATATAATTTTTTTAGGTGATAAGCTCATCACAGTATTAATAAATTTTTCTGTTGATCCTGTTCGTGGAGGATCCATTATAACTGCATCAATCTTAATTTTTTCCTTTGCAAAGCCATATATAAACTCAGTCGCATCTGCATTAAAAAATTTGATATTTTTAATTTTGTTATCTCGAGCATTTAAAATCGCATTATTGTAAGCTTGGCGATTACTCTCTACTCCAATAACTTGTTTTACATTTGATGCAAGAATTGAACCGATTGTTCCAACTCCACAATAAGCATCTATTATAGTCTCATATCCTGTAAAACTGGCAAATTCCTTAACTTTATTATATAGTTTTTCAGTTTGATAAGGATTAATCTGAAAAAATGACTTGGAAGACAATTTAAATTTTATTCCACACAAATATTCTTCAATGAATCCTTTGCCATATAATACACGTTCTTGTTCACCTAAAACAATACTAGTTTTACGTGGATTGATATTTTGTACAATAGTTGTGATATATGGACATGATGTCATTAGTTGCTTTACAAACTCATTTCTTCCTGGGAATATTTCACTTGCAGTTACGATAGTTACTAACATCTGTTTATTTAATAATGCTTCTCTCAACAAAATGAAGCGAATGCATCCTGTGCGACGATCTTCATCATATGGAGCGATGTGAAGTTTAGACATTATTCTTTTTGTTTCATTTACAATCCTAATTTGATTTTCTGAATGGACAAGACAAGTATCCATTGGAATAATTTTATGAGTTCCTTCTTCATAAAATCCACTTATTATCTTACCATTAACCATTTTAAAAGCAACTTGGAGTTTATTACGATATTCTGTTAATCGTTCTGCTTTAATCACTTCATCAATCTTAAAAGGAACTTTTTCTTTTTTAAAACAATTCAAAACATAGTTTTTCTTAAATTCAATTTGACTATTATAGTTCATATGAAGAAGATGACAACTTCCACAACGATTATATATTCCACATTTCACATCACTTCGAATAGAAGATGTTTTGGTCAATTTTATCATTTTAGTCTTAATAAACTTATCGGAAAAATTGATTTCCATTACTCCTTCTTCTTTAGGAAGAATGTTTTTTACTTCATATGTGTTTTTATTATCACTGACTATTCCCAATCCTAATTCATTTAATTTCAGACATTTCACATTAATCTTTTTTATTTTTTCCATACTTATCCTTTTATTAAAGGGCTATTAATTAATAGCCCTCTTTATTAACACACGATATTTACTAATCTCTTAGGAACAACTACAACTTTTTTCACGCCACCAACAAGATATGGTTTTACTTTTTCACTCTCTAAAGCTACACGTTCTAGTTCTTCTTTAGAAATATTAGCATCTACTTCAATCTTATCTCTAATCTTACCATTAACTTGAACAATAATTGTTAATAGATCATCTTTAGTTTTAGCTTCATCATACTTTGGCCATGGAACATAAGCAATAGTTGAATCTTGTTTTAATACTATTTGATTTAACTCTTCAGTAATATGAGGAGCTATTGGATTTAATAATTGTAAGAATCCTTGTAAATATTCAAATGGAATATTTGGGTTCTTATAGCACTCATTAATGAAAATCATCATTTGAGAAATAGCAGTATTAAATCTTAAAGCTTCATAATCCTCAGTTACCTTTTTTACAGTTTGATGATAAATCTTTTCTAATGATTTATTAGAATTATCAATAGTGACCACTTCAGTATAAAGTCTATAAACACGTTCTAAGAAACGGCGAGGTCCTTCTACACCCTTTGTACTCCAAGGTTTTGTAGCTTCAAGTGGTCCCATAAACATTTCGTACAATCTCATAGTATCAGCACCATAATCGCGAACAATGTCATCAGGGTTAATAACATTACCTTTTGACTTACTCATCTTTTCGCCATCTTCTCCTAATATCATTCCTTGATTAAATAATTTATGAAATGGCTCTTTGGTAGTAACAACACCACAATCATATAATACTTTATGCCAGAAACGAGCATATAATAAATGAAGTACAGCATGTTCAGTTCCACCAATATATAAATCAACTGGAAGCCAATAATTAACTAGTTCTTGAACTTTAGGATCAGATAAAGCTAGATAATCATTATTTTCGCGAAGTAAATAGCCAATGTAATACCAGCAACTTCCAGCCCATTGTGGCATTGTATTAGTATCACGATGACCTTTAACACCATCAC
>JBJFEV010000142.1:0-5070 GCA_051891155.1 Bacilli bacterium | reverse complement strand
GTAAAGCCAATAGATTTTATAAAAGAATAACTACTAACAATAAGTTCAATTAGTTTTTTCACTTTACTATATATAATATTTGGATCTTGCTCTTTAAAATTTGAATTACTTGTTATAATATTAGAATCATTCGGGATTGTGTATGTATCAATAGTAATCTTTTTTTCTATATCAACTACAGCAGCACTTATCGAAGTTGTTCCAATATCAATTCCTAATGCTAAATTGTCTGAAGAAGGATACATATCAACATTTTCATCAAAAGACATATCTAAATCATACTGACCATTTTCAAATTCCTGAAATATATTTAATATATTCGCAAACATACTTATTTGATATCCATTTTCATTTTCTATTTCTTTTTTTCTTTTCTCAATTAATTCTTCTAATGTAATTATGTTTGCAAATAATAGCTTTATATTTGAAATACTAATTCCACATGAACGTAATAATTTTATTTTTTTTAATATTATTATATCTTCATCAGAATATATACGATACCCATTTCCCTGCCTTTGTATTGATAATAGGCCTTTTCGTTCATAAAAACGAATAGCTCTTTTAGTTAAACCTGTAATCTTCATTACTTCATTTATTAGCATTTATTGTCGTCTCCTCTTATAATTCTATTACTTTATCTTATTATAAACTATTACCTAAGGTAAAAGTCAACAATAATTATATATTTATTACATAAAAAAATGTATTCTAAAATAAGAATACATTTTTTAATTATCAAGATTAATTATTATATTATGCTCTTCATTTTTGGAAAAATTCACTTTGAAACTTTTGATATCACCATCACAATTTATAGTGAGAGTATATATTCCATAAAAGCCATTAAATAAACATTTACCATCACGACTATTAGTATTGCCCTTAGTATGCCATTCTTCTTTGATAAGCTTTTCTAAAACTTTATAAGCAGCTTTAGGACGCCCATTTCTAACTAGCCCAGCATATGGTAGATTTTCGCCAATTGCTTCTTTGTTTCTTTCAGTAAGAATACTATTATCATCGAGATTCCACCAGAAAATACCCGACATACTCTTGTGAGAAAAACATATTCGATATAATCTTTCAGTTGCAAGGGCTTGTATTTCCTCATCTTCACAAGACAAACCAATTTCTGAAAGCACTAATGGCTTACCTAAACTTCCATATGTATCTAGTAGATTATAAAGCCTTTCTGAATGAAAAACATTTTTACAATATTCATCATCCCAAACATGACATTGAATACCTATTCGATCAATATTTACATTCTCTTTTAATAGTTTTTCTAATAACAAATAATATCCACCATATATTCCCCTAAACTCACCAAATGTTGCTCCTGTTGCTTCATTTAAAATAAGAGTATTATTTGGAAAATATTTTTTACCAAGTGCAAACATTTGCTTGATATAATCTTCTGGAGGAAAAACATATTTTTGATGATTATGTTGCCTTTCAAAGTGTTGATCAAAAATTCTTGATGGTTCGTTCACACAATCAAAAACAGGAATAACATCACCATATCTAGATGAAATTTCTGAAAATCTTTTTTCAATAAGCGGATATAATTCATCCCAATTTTCCGGTAACCATTCTGGCACATATTCATGCCAGAAAAGCGGATGTCCCTTCATAGCAATATTATTTTCAAGACAAAAATTTACAACGGTATCAACAGGTGGGCGGCGATACACATCATTAGGTGTAGTTTTATCATAACGAGGGTATCCTTGTTTTGGTTCTACCCCACCCCAATACAATGAAACAACAGCAGTATTAAATAAATTTTTCCATTGCTTATAATATGTTTCTTGTTGGTTGATATCATCATATTGATCAATCATAAAAATATTACATCCAAAATCAAAATCTATTTTTTCAAGATTATAGTTAATCTTAGCATCATCAACAGGTTTATTATTTTTCAAAATAGTAATGGTAAAATCGCCTTTACGATTTTCATTTACCTCTTTTTCATATCTCTTGGTAAAGTATTCTTTGCTCTCTTCAAGTGCTTTTTTAATATATGACATAATATTTTCCCCTTTTATTACATTTGAATTAACAAGTTGCCTATTGCTGTTGCTTCAATTGGCAAAGCTATAACTTCTTTTTTAGTATATTTTTGAGTTAGTTCATTTAAATATTGATTTTTTGCTCCACCACCAACAATATATAGACTTTTATACTTTTTATCAACAATTTTTTCTAATTCATCAATTGCCTCTTTATAAGAATATGCTAACGAATGATATGTAGCATTAATAATGTCTGCATCATTTTCTGGTATTTCTTTATCATTATCAACATAATACTTTATTATTTCACTCTTCATATTCAAACATGAGAGGAATCGATTATCATTCACATCAAATGTTTCGTGATATGAACTACTACGAGCTAACAAAACCATATCTGAAAAAGTCATCTTCAATTCTTTTGATAAATTTTGAATTATCCAAAGTCCCATAATGTTTTTTTGAAAACGAATATAATTAGGTCCGTATTCATTAGAAAAATTTGCTAATTGAGCCTCTTTATTTGTTATTGGATTATCAATCTTGATACCTAATAATGACCATGTTCCACTAGAAATATATAAAGAGTTTTCCTCCATTGGAATGCCTTCAACAGCACTTGCAGTATCATGTGTTGCACATAAGACTACTTTTATATTCCCTCCAACTTCTTTTTGAACATCACTTGTGAAATCGCCAACAATAGTTTTTGGTTTTGATAATTTTTTGAATAGGTTATGATCAAAACCTAATGAATCAATTATTTCATGACTGTAGTCATTAGTTTTAGAATCTAACATCCCTGATGTTGAAGCATTAGTGTACTCGTGCACTTTCACATTCGTTAATTTATACATTAAAAATTCTGGAATATATAAAAAATCTGTTGCCTTATCTAAACGATTAGACACTTTATCAGAATACAATTGATAAATGGTATTAAACTCTTGAAACTGACTTCCCGTAATTTCATAAAGTCGATCAAAACTTATCTTATCGTGAACTTCATTGATAATCTCTTTTGTTCTATAATCACGATATGCATAAACTGGCATTATAGCTTCATCACCATCTAGTAATACATAGTCTACTCCCCAAGTGTCAATCGACATCGATTCAATATGTGAATATTTTTCTAGGCATTTTTTTATTCCCGTTTTCACATTCAATAGTAATTGATCAATATTCCAAACTAAATGCTCGTTTTCTAGACTAACACCATTTTCAAAACGATACACTTCATCTAAATATAGTCTATCCTCTTTATATCCAACGATACATCTTCCACTACTAGCCCCAATATCTATTGCTAAGAAATATTTCATATCTAATCACCACTTTAGTAAAGTATATCAAATTGTCATTAAAAAATATATAAAAATATTGCAAAAACATAATATAATATTATATAATGATTCTAGGTGATTATTATGCATCAAATGGTGTCAATTAAATTAGATGATGATACATTTTTATACATTACAAAAACTGAATTAGATATGAATTTTCAAACAAATCTTCATACTCATCCTAACCTAGAAATATTATTATTTACTGATGGAAATGGATATATTCAAACCACTAATCGTAGAATTGCAGTCAAAAAAAATAGTCTAGTCATCGTTAACAACAAAACAAAGCACTGTGAAATATCTAAATCTCTTAAATTCTTTGCTATCGGTATAAATAAAATAGACGTCTTTTCTAAGTCTTCTTTTACCAACAAAATAATTGACTTTTCTCTTAATGACTTTGAATTTTCTATTTTTAATTCTTTATATCAATTAATATATCAAGAAGCTTCAAATAAAAATAAAAGTAGTTTACAAATCATTTCAAATTCACTTGACACACTACTATTATTACTGAAAGAAAAACATGATGTTTTAGTAACTAATACTAAGAAAAATCAATACAGTGATTTAGTAAATAACATTATTAATATCATCAATAACTACTATCATGTTGATATTAAGTTGGATGAAGTAGCTCATCGTTTGTCACAATCAAAATCAACTATTTGTCATGAATTTAAAAAACAAACTAAAATGACTATTATGAATTATAAACTTAATAAGCAATTGGAAGAAGCAGCAAATTTTTTAAAAAACTCTGATATGTCTGTTTCACAAATTGCTATATTAGTTGGTTTTAATAACACATCATATTTCACAAAATGTTTTAGGAATAAATACAATTTATCTCCAAAAGAGTATCGTGAATCAACTAGCGACAAATAATAATTTTATATAATAGACTATCTTTAAAAAACATCAGCCAAACTGATGTTTTTTTATTTGAATAATTTAAAAACAGACCATCGCTGATCTGTTTGATTATTTAATATAAATAGCTTTTTTGATTATGCAACTAAGTTGGTGATTTATTCAAACTATAACTTTCTTGATAGTCTCCAAACGGACATCATCTAACCATATATCTCGCTATTTCTTTCAAGTCACTAAAAGCATGATAATTTGCTGAAGTTACTTTAGTTATTTAAGCTCTTCAACTATTTCTACTATTGATTTGAAAAAAATGATCAAGCTGTACACAAAAAATTTTCGGTATTTCATCAAGTAATCATTCAAACAACTCAATAACTAAAATATACATTACATTTTACCTATATTATAGTTTTAAAAATTTTATAAATAGGTAATTACTTTATAAACTATAATCTAATCATTAATGAAATCAAATAAAGAATAAAAAAGGCTTAACACTTTGCATGTTAAGCCTTTTTGTATATAATTTTTAATTAAAAATAATGCATATAAAATAGTAATTAATTTGTTGATTCAGAATCTGTTAATAATTGAGGGATTAATTCCATATATATTCTCCAGTTTATAGGATGATATCCCTTTATCTTTTAACATTTTCCAGAATGGTTCGTAAGATATAATTTGAACTCCGCCCCCTTTAGAAAATGATTATAAATAATATATTATTAAATCAACAATCTCAACCTACATATATGTAGGTTAATAGAATACAAATCGTAATATACAATTATTTAAAAAACAAAGGAGGTTTTTTCAAATGG
>JBJFEV010000141.1:0-5097 GCA_051891155.1 Bacilli bacterium | reverse complement strand
TGCATCACGTCCAGGATTGAGTTATACTAACATATTAAGTAGAGAACTAAACTATGAGTTTTACAATATGGGCTTTAGTGGGAATGGTTTAGGAGAATGGCAAATGGCAAAGATAATGGGAAATATTAATGACATTGATTTATATATCATTGATTATGAAGCTAATGCCAATACTTGCAATCGTTTAGAGTTAACTTTAGAAACTTTTATAGAAACATTATATAATATTAGGCCAAATACTCCAATATTATTAGTTAGTCAGGTTCAATATGCTTCCTACATCAGCGAAGAAGCAAAACTTGAAAAAAAGCAGAGAACAAAATTTCAACTTGAATTTGTGAAAAAATTTATAGAAAAACATCAAGAATGTCAATTATTTTTTATTGATGGTGGTACATTGTTAGGCAATGATTATGATAATTGTCAAGTTGATGGTGTCCATTTGAATGATATTGGTTTCTATCGCTTTGCTCATAATATTATAGATGAAGTAAAAAATATTCTAAACAAGAGAAAAAAATAAAATGGTAAATAGAGCTAATCATCAATGATTTGCTCTATTTTACTTTTAATAAACATTTTCTTTAGTTTATGTTTTGGAAAAAGTTGTAAATATGATAAAAATTTAGTATAATAAAGGCATAGATATGGAGAAGGATATGAATAATAAACGAAACAAATTTTGGATTATGATTGGAATCGGAGTATTAATAATAATACTTATGATTGTTTTGAGTAGTATATTAACACTAGGTGAAAAATTGAGAAACATTCATCCTTATGTTGAGTATGCATTTTATGTATTAAGTGCTGTTTTGGTGTACTTTTTAATTATAAACCCAGTTTGTACGATTGCTTTTGCTCCAACTTTTTCAGTTATAACTGTATTAGATAGAGATAGCAAAAAATCATTTAAGACTTATAAAAAGGTTGCAAAAAATATAATTGCAAACGATATGGTCAATGGAGAAGAAGCATCAGAATTAATGAATGCGATGAAGGATAAAGAAAAATTACGAGTTCAAATTAATGAAGTGTTTGACAAAACAATTAAAAAGGATATCAACAAAATAATTGTTAATAATGCGAAAACAGTAATGATATCAACTGCAATTAGTCAAAATGGTCGTTTTGATATGCTTACTGTTTTAGTAGTAAATTTAAAAATGATTAAAGAGATTGTTGCATGTTGTGGTTTTAGACCATCATATGCAAAGCTAGGTAAGCTTTCCGCAAACGTTCTTTCAACCGCTTTGATTGCAGAGGGACTTGAAGGACTTGATTTTAATGATATATTTCCAACATCAACTGCTAATATGCTTTCTGAAGTGCCATTAGTTAAGCCAATTGCTTCTAGTGTTATTCAAGGAATATCCAATGCTTTATTAACTATTCGTATTGGTGTAGTTACTCGTAGATATTTATTTACTGAATATAAAGATATTTCAAAAGATTTGATTCGCAAACAATCAATTAAAGAATCTATTAAAATACTTCCAGGGGTTGTGAAAGCAGGATTATTATTCTTTCCTGAAAAAATAAGAAATATGTTTACTAAAAAAGTGAGTGATGAAGAGGTAGAATTATGATTCTTGAGAATGTTAAATTAAGTGAAAAATATAGTGATGTGAAAAATGGGACTCTTACTATTTACTGTCCTGATAGCATTAAGTATTTGAATTCTCCCCCAAAACATACGATTTTAGTTTGTCCAGGAGGAGCTTATGGGATGTGCTCTCAACGTGAAGGCGAAATTATTGCTTTAAAACTTATTGGGTTTGGTTTTAATGCTGCAGTATTAAATTACTCCACTTTTCTAGGATGTTATCCATATCCGATGAATGAAGTAGAAGCCTCTTTAGATTATTTAGAAAAAAATCGAGAGGTTTTCAATATTAATGATATCTCACTTATGGGATTTTCTGCTGGAGGTCATTTAGCAAGTTATTGTGCATATACCACTAAGCATAACATTGCAAGTGTAATCCTGGGTTATCCAGTTATTACGATGAATGAATATACTCATTCTGGAACTCGTAAAAATTTGATGTATAACTGTCCACCTGAGATGGAAAAGGAGTTATCAGTTGAAAATTTAGTTAATCCTAGTAGCCCTCGTACATTTATTTACACAACTGTTAATGATGATGCTGTACCATTCGAAAATACACTATTCCTAGTTGAATCTCTACGTAAGAATAAGGTATCATTTGAACTACATGCTTTTGAAAAAGGACCTCATGGTATTAGCTTAGCAAATGATTTGGTTGGAATTGATGAAAATTATATTAATACTGATATTCAAAAATGGCTAGAATTAGCTGTTAGCTTTATAAAAAGATAGGAGACATTATGACAAAATGGGATTTAACATACTTATTTCAAAGTGATGAAGATTTTGAAATTTGCCTAAATAAAACTAACGAAAAAATTGCTGAATTAAAATTGTTTCAAGGAAAATTACATGACGAAGAGAATTTCAAAAAATTCCTTTTATTACAAAAAGAAGCTGAGACTGGATTTTCTAGGGCTTATCAATATAGTTCATTGTTAAGCGATTTAAACAAGAAAAATGTATCAAATTTAGAAAAATTGTCAAAATCTGAAAGTGTTTATATGAATTTAGTTCAATCATTAAGCTTTGTTGATCCAGAGATACTATCAATTGGCAAAGAAAAGGTGATGAGTTTTATTGATCATAATCCAGAGTTAGAGGAGTTTAGATTTGGGTTTGAAAAACTATTTAGAAATAATGAACATGTTCTAGACCAAAAGAGTGAGGAATTATTATCATATTACGTTCCTTTATCTGATCAAGGTGGTTCACTATACTCTTCTTTAAGTGTTGGTGATGGTAAAAGCCATAAGGTAAGGTTATCAACAAAAGAAACTGTGGAGATAAATGAAGCTAATTATCGTAGTGTTATTGCTGATTGCGAAAACCCTAGAGATCGTAAAAAAGTCTTTGAGGTAATCTTTAATGAATATGATAATAAGAAGAATGCATATGCTAATATTTATAACACGGTTTTAATGGCTGATAAAGCCAATGCAAAAGCTAGAAATTACGATTCATGTTTAGAAGCTCATTTATTTAGAAATAATATACCAACTTCAGTGTATACTAATTTAATAGATGTGGCTAGTAACAATAACATTTCTTTGAAAAAATATATTAGTTTGCGTAAAAAATATTTAGGTTTAAAAGAATATCATACCTATGATCGTTTATTAGAACTATCAAAAGCTAATAAAAAATACACATTTGATGAAGCTAAGAATATTTTCTTCGAATCAATTAACAAATTTCCTGAAAGTTTCCAAAATATGGCTCACAAAGCCTTAGAAGATGGATTTGTCGATGTTTATCCAGAAGATGGAAAACGTGGTGGAGCATATTCTAGTTCAATGCCTGATCTTCGTCCGTTTATTTTATTGAACTATACTAATTCGTTAGATGATGTCTTTACTGTTGCTCATGAGGCTGGACATTCAATTCATTCTTTATATTCAGAAGAGTCTCAACCAACAACTTTACAAAACTATACTATTTTTGTTGCAGAAATTGCATCAACATTTAATGAACATGTATTATTAGATTACTTTATGTCTGATGAGTCAATCGACAAAGAAATAAAGATTAGATTATTGCAAAAATCTATTGACAATATCATTAGTACTTTCTATCGTCAAACTTTATTTGCTGAATATGAGTTAGAAGCTCATAAACTTATTGAAAATGATCAACCTATTAACTATCAAGTTTTGTCAAATATAATGATTAATTTATATCAAAAATATTATGGTCTTGATATCACTAAAGAAAAAGTAAAACAATATGTTTGGGCGTATATCCCTCATTTATTCTATACTCCTTTCTATGTATATCAATATGCCACAAGTTTTGCCGCCTCATTTAAAATATATAAAGATGTAAGTGAGAACAAAGAAGGAGCATTTGATCGTTATCTTGGTTTATTGAAAGCTGGAGGAAGTAAATATCCAATGCAAGAAGCTTTAGAAGCAGGTGTTGATTTTACTAAGAAAGAAACATTTATGGCTGTTGTTGAAAGAATGGATGTATTAGTAGATCAATTAGAACAATTGTTAAAATAACAAATTAACTATTATGCATAGTGGCAACACTATGCTTTTGTTATTTTTTTCTTTACTTTTTTGATTTTTTTAGTATAATAAATAATGGCTTTGCCCGCAGTTCGGAACCATCCTGCGAAATCAAAACTAGGAGGAAAATTTAATAATGAGTAATGAATTATTATGGTTTATGTTTGCCATTGTAAACTTTAGTTTAATGATTTTAGTTTACAAATTATTTGGTAAAACTGGCTTATTTGTATGGGTAGCAATTGGTACTATTCTAGCAAATATTCAAGTTACAAAAGCAATTAAACTATTTGGAATGGATGCTACATTAGGAAATATAATGTATGGTACTTTGTTTCTTGCAACTGATTGCCTTGGAGAAAACTATTCTAAAAAAGATGGTCAAAAAGCTGTAATTTTTGGCTTTGTGGCGATGATATCTACTCTTATTATAATGCAAATGGCACTATTGTTTAATCCAAGTGATAGTGATATTAGTCAAAGTTCATTGGAAACAATCTTTGGTTTCTTACCACGTGTGGCTTTAGGAAGTTTAGCTGCATATGTTGTAAGTCAATTTTTTGATGTTTTTATGTTCGACAAAATTAAGCAAAAATGGCCCTCAGATAAGCTACTTTTCTTGAGAAATAATGGTTCCACTTTACTAAGTCAGCTTATCGACACATCTATTTTTGTTCCGATTGCATTTTTAGGAGTGTATGATATGGAAGTTTTTTGGGGAATATTTTTATCAACATATTTGATTAAGGTTATTGTTGCTTTATTGGATACTCCATTCTTATATTTAATGAAGAAAATAAATCCATTAAATATTGGTGAAATTGATTTAAAAAAGAATAATAATTAATTATTATTGACTATCCATACTAAGTGGATAGTTTTTTATTTGAAAAGAAAAAATTAAGAATTTGTAAAAAATGTCAATAATTTTCTAAAATGTCCTAAAAAAAATTAAACATAAGCGTTATTTTG
>JBJFEV010000140.1:0-5102 GCA_051891155.1 Bacilli bacterium | reverse complement strand
TCCCCACCTCCTAGTAAAAACATAACGCAAGGAAAGTAAGAAGAATAATTGCCAAAATCATCAGCTTGCATATATTTATTATCAAGTAAAGAAATATCAAGTTTTTGCAATTTATCCACTAAAGAAGGATTATTATAGACCATAGAATAATCATTATGAACGATTATCTTTGTCACAGTTAAGAAACATTTATCTGCTTCTTCTTTACATTCTTCCAGTAAAGATATTAACTTCCTTAACATAAAAGAAGAATATGTTCTTAATGTAATTCTTAATATCGAGGAAGAAGAAATAACATTGCGTGCCACTCCACTTTCCATCTTTCCACATCTTAATAAATATTTTTCTTCAAGGATATTTTTTTGCTTTTGATACATCGCATTAATAAAATAACAAGCACTTGCTAAAGCATCATTTCCTTTTTCATAATCTCCCACATGAACGCTTCTTCCTTGTATAATTACATCTACTTCACTAGATGAAGCAAGAAGTGCACCTTTAGAAGTAAATATTTTTCCTTCCTCTAACTGAGGCCAAATATGAGTAGCATACATCTCATCAACATTATTTTTTTGTAAAATTAAAGAATCTAAAACTATCTTCGCCCCTCCTCTAATTTCTTCTGAAGGTTGAAAGACAAGAATGATATTTTTAGGATAATCAAAAATATTATCATCTATATATTTACTTAGAGCTAAAATCATGGCTATATGCCCATCATGTCCACAGGCATGGCTTATTCCATTATGTTTAGATTTATAAACAAAATCATTTTTTTCTTCAATAGGTAAAGCGTCTTCTTCACATCTAAAAGCGATAGATTTTTCTTTTTTATAATCATAAAGAAGAATTAATCCTGTTTCATTTATTTCAATTAGTTTTCCCTTAGAATTCTTTAAATAATTTTTTATATATTCTTTAGTCTTATATTCTTTTGTACTTAATTCTGGAATTTGATGAAGATCACGCCTTATTTTAATTACATCATAATCTTTATTATTTATCATGTTAGTTTTCTAAGAGCAGGTATAATTTCTTTTTTTCTAAGTGAAGAAGCATCAATTTTTTTAATTACTTTCGCGGGGACACCTCCCACAACCACACCTTCTTCCACATCTTGTAACACTACAGCACCTGCTCCAACAATTGAATTTTTCCCCACCTTAACGCCCTCAACAATTACCGCGTTAGCACCTATTAAAACATTATCTTCTATAATCACTGGAGTGGCAGAAGGAGGTTCAATTACGCCCGCTAAAACGGCACCAGCTCCAATATGACAAGAAGCGCCTATTATCGCTCTTGCCCCAATTATAGCTCCCATATCAATCATACTGCCTTCACCGATTTTTGCCCCTATGTTGATAATTGCTCCCATCATAATGACAGCATTGTCTTTTATTTCTACATCTTCTCTTATTATAGCTCCTGGTTCAATACGGGCGTTTATATTTAAAGTATTTAATAAAGGTAATGAAGAATTTCTACAATGATTTTCTATCACCATTTCTTCAATATCATTTTCATTTTTCATTAAAGTTTCCTTAATTTCTTCATAATCCCCATACACGATATATAAAGGTAAAGACTTAAATACTTTAGCATTTGGAAAATGTAAATCATTGTAACATTTAAGCGTCACTTTGCATGGCGTTTTCTTTTTACTTAAAGCAATCTTTTTAATAATACTTTCATTATTAATCACTTATTTCCTCCAACCTTAGAACATCTTCCATAGAATATAGTCCTTGCTTTTTACTGATGATAAATTTACTTGCTTGATATGCTCCAAGAGCAAATACTTTTTTGGAAAGAGCTTGATGTTTTAATGAGATAACTTCATCTTCTCCAAAAAAATATATTTCATGCTCTCCAGCAACGCTTCCTCCTCTTAAAGAATGAACTCCTATTTCCTTTTTTTCTCTTTTCTTTTCCCCTTTCCGTCCATAATTCACTTTATATTCTAAATTCTTATTGATTGTATCTAAAAACATACATGCGCTTCCTGATGGAGAATCAACCTTTTTGTTATGGTGAATCTCTTGTATTTCTATATCAAAATCATCAGTAAGAAGGGGAACTATAACCTTTAACATTTTATTAATTAATGTTATACCTAATGAAAAATTAGCACTCTTTACAACTGGTACTTGTAAACTTAAGTCTAAAATCTTTTTCTCTTGTTCAATAGAATAACCTGTAGTCCCAATAACGCAAGGTACTTTCTTTAAAGAAGCATAAGAAACTATCATATCTATTAATGAAGGAGATGAAAAATCAATAATACAATCTATATGTTCACTTATATCAAATAAAGAAGAATAATCTTTTCCCACTACAAAACAAGTATTATCTTCACTTACTACCTCTTGAACAATCTTTCCCATTTTTCCATAACCAACAAGTGCAATATTCATATTATTTTTCCTCTATATATGTTTCAAAAATTTTATAAGCAGGACCACTTAATAGCACCTCATCTTTAATCATTATCTTTAATTTATCTTCTCCAACATGGGCGAAGCCTTGCTCCTGTACATATCCTTGTTTGTGAGCAACAAAAAAAGATGCACAACATCCACTTCCACAAGATAATGTTCTGCCTACTCCTCTTTCAAATGTACGAACGATAATGTTATTTTTATCCTTTACTTTTACAAAATTAACATTAGTCTTTTCTTTAAAAAGAGGATGATTACAAATCTTTTCACCTAAGGAAGATTCATAAACCTCGATAACATTATCTACAAATATAACAGTATGAATAGTACCTATAAACAATGTATATAATATATATTCTTTCCCTTCAATTACTAATGGATAACCATATAAATTAATCTTCTTATTTACTTTAACTAATTCATTATCAAAATAAGCTTTTCCCATATTCACTAAAATAGAAGGAGGACAAATTGACATAATAGTCACTTTATATGTCCCTATAGATGTTTTTACATTAAAAGATTTCTTTTTAATAAATTGATGATTATAAGCATATAAGCTAAAGCAGCGTATACCATTACCACACATAGGAGCTAATGTTCCATCTTGATTATATATTTTCATTTCTAAAGTTTTTTTCTTAACACAAATTAATCCATCCGCTCCAATACTAGTTCTTCGTGAACATAATCTTTTAGCTAATAACGAATAATCTATCCCCTTTCGATAGGAAACAAGAAGAAAATCATTACCACTGCCTTGATATTTCTCTACCTTTATCCTTCTTTTTGTATCTTTCATTTTTCTTCCTTAACTTTCACTATTATATTTATATATTTTTAAATGCAAAAATATGAAAAAATGCTAGGCTCTCACCTAGCATAAACAAGTATATCAATTACTTTTTTCACAATCAGGACACAATCCATAGATATGAACATCTTGTATGGAAGAAAAATTTATTTTATATCTCTTCTCCAGTTGCATAAAAACTTCTATATCATAATCTAAATCAATTATATTATGACAAGAGGTACATATGAAATGATAGTGGTCACCTCTATTAATATCATAATGAACTATATTATCTTTAGTAATTATGGAAAATGCTTCTTGCTTTTCAACCATCTTATTCAAAATACGATATATAGATGTTAATCCTATATTAATGTTATTCTCTTTAGCGCTTTTCAAAACATCGAATGCCGTTGGATGAATGTAAGAATTTTTCAAATATTCTTTGATAAATTCTTTTTGCTTAGTCGTTCTTTCTTGCATTAATTAGTCTTTAAAATAACGATCTAATAAAGCAATTAATGCTTTTCCATGACGAGCTTCATCACGAGCCATTTCATGTACAGAATCATGAATTGCATCAAGATTTAATTCTTTAGCTCTCTTGGCAATGCTCATTTTACCATGGCATGCTCCATTTTCGCCATTTAACATTTTCTTAAGATTTTCTTTAGTAGATGGAGTAACTAAATCGCCTAACATTTCTTGGAATCTTGCAGCGTGTTCTGCTTCTTCTTTAGCAATTTGTTCTAAGACAACCGCTACTTCAGGATATCCTTCTCTTAAAGCTACACGTGCCATACATAAATACATACCAACTTCGGAACATTCTCCTTGGAAATGGTCTTTTAATCCTTTAACGATTTCTGGATCTAATCCTTTAGCGATACCAAGAACATGTTCTGCTGGCCAAGTTAATTCTTCTTCAACATAAGGAACTAATTTTTCTCCTTTAGCGTGACATACAGGACAAACTAATTCTCCACCTTCTGGGATATCAAATACTTGTCCACAAACTAAACATTTATATTTCATTTTCTTTTCTCCTTTTTCTTATTGGAAATGATTTCCATTAATATTATATTTTATATTTATATTTCTGTCAATATTGATCTTAACAAAATAGCAATTATGTAGGGCGTTCGCAAAGTCGATGATAAAGAAAAAAATAATAAAATAAAGTATAACTTATTAATTTTTGACAGAAATTATACAATTAATCTTTTCTCTTCTCTAAGATTTTTTATTTCCTTTTTCATATCTTCTTCGATTCTAAAAGAATCTTGACATTTTTGAATAGCTTTACCAAGAATATTATATTTTAAAGTACTTCTTTGTAATACTTCATATCCTTTAGAAGGATTACGAACTACCATTTCACAAAGAAGCCATGCTTCCATCATTTGTACATAATATCTTTCATCATCATGTAGTAATTTCTCTATCTTTTCTATTTGCTCATCAGTAAGTGGACACATAAAAAAGAGTAAATATCCTAAACGACATACGAATTCTCTTTTCTTATCGTTAGTATATTTTTTTGCATAATTATATATCTTCTCAAAAGTTAAGCCTTTCCTTTTAATAAACATCAAAGAACCATCAACCGAATACCAAGAAGAAAAATAATCTAAATTATGATTTATAAAAGTCATCGTTTCATCAAAATCTTTAAATCGCAATAAATTGATATTAAACCAGTACCATTTTAAAGAAGAAGAGTAATCTTTAAATTCATCAACATTCCAAGAAGAAGCGGCAATCTTCTTCATTATTGCTCTTTGAGGACCTACTTTTAATTTTTTTTCTTGATAATTTCTCAATTCAAACGCAACACCAATAAAAGAAGACTCATTGTCTTACTT
>JBJFEV010000139.1:0-5117 GCA_051891155.1 Bacilli bacterium | reverse complement strand
CTTCAAAATCAGAATCTAGTTTTTTCTTTTTTGCCATAAACGAAACCTCCTTTTGGAATATACATATTATTTCATATTTTTTTGTGTTATTATAGTATTTGAGGAAAAATATATGAGAAAAAGAATGCTAAAATATATTGCATATTTAGAAAAATTGCTAGAAGAAGAAAAAGATAAAAACTTTTGGAAAAAGGAAAAAGAAGAAGTGAAAGTGCAAATATCTTTTTTTCAGCATGAACGTCTAGTTCATCTTATTGTTATGGCTCTTTTTGCGTTACTTGAAGGTATAATTTTACCTTTTGCGATAACATTCAATCATATATTAATTATTTTAGCTGTCGCGTTATTAGTTTTACTTATTCCATATATTAGCCACTATTACTTTTTAGAAAACAAGACTCAATATTTATATACTTTATATGATGAAGTAGTAAAAAAATGTGATGAAATAAAAGAAGGAGACGAAAATGAATAATATAAATGAAAAAGCCACAGACTTTACTTTAAATGATGAAAATGGTGTTCCTCATTCTTTGAGCGATTATTTAGGAAAAAAAGTAGTTTTATATTTTTATCCTAAAGACAATACATCAGGATGTACAACACAAGCTTTAGGATTTAAAGAACTTTATGAAGAATTTAGTAAAGAGAATGTTGTAATTATTGGTATTTCCAAAGATTCTTCTTCCTCTCATAAGAAGTTTAAAGAAAAATATGATTTTCCTTTTATTCTTTTATCAGATGAAATTACTGCTGTAATAAATGATTATGGCGTATATCAAGAAAAGAGTATGTATGGAAGAAACTATATGGGAGTAGTTAGAACTACTTTTGTGATTAATGAAGAAGGAATAATAATTTCTAAAGAAGAAAAAGTAAATGCAAAAGAGAATCCTTATTGTACATTGAATATTATTAAAAATAAGTAAGTAATTCTAAATGAAAAAAGAGAAGTGCTGGTTGCATTATTCTCTTTTTTAATAAGTAATTAATTAAAGCGGATTGCTAATCTTTTAAACATCCAATTGGGATCACATAAACACCATCTTCTCTTTTATATCCATATTGTGTACCAGTAATCACTATTTTTAAATCAGGAAGGCGAAGTGGAACTTGTTTTTCTTTGATATTTTTTTCTTTTATCAATTCTTCTATTTTACATAAGTTTTTTGCGCTTGAATCTATCTCAGAAGATCCTAACTTAAATTCGAGCAATGCATAACGTCCATCTCTTAAATGTAATACACCATCGGCTTCTAAACCATATCTATCACGGTAATAAGACATTTCGCCATTCAACTATACTTTTTGATAATTGTTTTGCTGTAGAAGTTTTGCCACATCCTTTTGGCCCTACAATAAGGACCCCTCCAAAAGATTCTAGCTTATTTTTCAACAAATTATCGCATATTCTTTTTTTATACATACTTGTATCCTCCAATATTATTATAAATAATATTTGTGATTATTTTTAAGGAAATAAACGATTCGTTTCCAATATTTGAGGTTGATATATGGAAAAATAAATAAAAAAGATGAAGCGTTATGCTTCATCGACTTATTTTATTAACCAATTTTAAGAAGTTATTAACATAACGAGACCAACTTGCTTCATTATGTTCTTCCTCTTTTCCTAAAACAAACATTAAATGCTCGTTATCAAATCCTAATTTTTCTAAAGTATGGAGATAAGATGAAGTGCAGGATAGATAAATTTTATTCATTCCTTCATAAAAAGGAATACTGTTTTCGTTTGTTCCTACATATATGAAATAACATTGATTTAAGTTTGGTTTACTATGAGCAATAAATTTGAGATGTTCTTTCTCATTGTACCAAGAGGCTAAGGAAAATACTCCAACATATTTAAAAATATTACTATATTTTGCTCCCATAAAAGAAGACATAACTCCTCCCATAGATGATCCACATATTGCAGTAGAAGAAAAATCGCTAAGCGTTGAGTAGTGGGAATCTATATAAGGTTTTAGTGTTTCTACAATCCAGGAAGCATAGAGTTGTCCTAAAGCTTTAGTCCAGCTAAATTTTTTTGCTTCTTCAGGATCGGCATCCACGGCAAAGGGAGCATATTCATTTAATCTTTCTTCATTACCATTATATATACCGACAATAATAAATTGGTAAGAATGTTCATCACAAATATCTTTTACTTTCCAACAAGTACCATAAGTAGCTTCACTATCAAAGAAAACATTTTGCCCATCATGAAAATAGATTACTTTATATTTTTTATTTGTATTATAGCCGTTTGGTAAGTAGACATCGATTCGTCTCTTTTTTCCATCAATAAAATCAAGATATATTGTTTCAACTTTAGACATAAAGAATTCTCCTCTTATTTTTACTATACCACTTTATTAATAGGAATAAAGAAAAAAAGGAGTGATTTTTTTCACTCCTAAAAGTTTTATAACCTATTTAATTGAAGAACGTAGGTCGATTTGAGAAGATGCATCGCATGTAATAGCGCCTAAATACTTAGTTTGAACATAAGAAGAAACTGCTTCGCTTAATAATACATCGGTTAATGCATCGATCTTTGCTTTGTAATCTTCATTACTTAAATAATCATTCTTTCTTACAGCAAGAACATTTGCTTTAGAAGAAACTTGTTCTGGATCATCTTCTTTAGCAACTTGTAAATCAGAAGAAACATTACCAGTAATCGCTGTATTACATGGTAAGCAAGCGAAATCATAATCGCTCTTTGAAGCAACAAGAAGTTCTTCGGCGATTAATGTTACTTTGACGCCACTTGCTGATGTAAATGTTGTATCAAATGTTAAAGTATCACCACTTACTGCCGCAGCTAAATCTGCCTCAGTTAAAACTCCTTTAGCTTGAAGTAATTGTAATGCTCTAATAGCGTTTGATGAGTCAGCACAAATTTCGAATGTTTTTCCGTCTTCTAATTTATCTTTTGTGCCATTGCCTTTATAGATTCCTAAAGGTTCATAATGTACTTTACAAGTAGCAACTAATTCTTTATCACCTTTTCCTTCAAATGTTTCTAGGTATGGGATATGTTGGAAATAGTTAGCATCGTAATCTTTGTTGGCTACTGCATCATTTTGTTGAGTCCAATCAAGAACTTTAACTTTTAATGTGTAACCTTTTTTCTTTAATTCAGCAGCGCATACTTCTTTTAATACCTCTGCGTGAGGTTGTTCTGATGCACATACTGAGATAGTTTTGTTAGAAGAGCCACATGAAGCGAATGATAAAGCACTTCCGATACAAGCGATTGATAAGACAAATAAATTTAGTTTTTTCATTTTAATATTCTCCTTTTATCTAATTTTTTTGCAATGAATAAGCCTAGTTCTTGAATAAGTTGTACAATAAGTACCACTACGATGATCAATGCCCAGAAATAGAAAGATGCATAATAATCACCGGTGTTTTTTGAATAATAACTCCATATACCTGCGATTAATCCACCGCCAGCAATGTTATAAGCAAATGAAGTATATCCAAGTATTGAAACCGCGGATACGGCAATACCGGAAATCAGTGAGGAACGTGCTTCTGGAAGAAGTACTTTATAAATTAATTGAAATGAAGAAGCGCCTAATGATTTTACCGCTTCAAGTTCGCCAACAGGTACTTCGCTTAATGATTGTTCTACCATTCTTGCCACAAATCCAAACGCTGCGACAAATAATGGAATAAGAATTGTATACCAAGCTCCGGTACCTCGACCAAATACACCTCTAGTTAAAGGCATGCAAATTACCACTAAAATCAAGCATGGTATTGAGCGGAGAATATTAACAATTGTTCCTATGATTAAGTTAATATATTTATTTGGCTTAATACCATTTTTTGAAGTTACATTAAGAATAACTCCCACTGGTAATCCGATTAAGTATGCTAGAAAAGTAGATACTATCGTCATTAATAAAGTTTCTAGAGTTAATGATAGAAGGTTAGCCCAATTCATCTATAGTTACCTCCTCATAATCTATACCTTTAATCTCAAGGTATTTTTTTAATTTTGCGATATCTTCATCGTGATAAGGTAAACGGAAAATCATTTGACCATAAATCTTATCATCGACAACTTTAGAATCAGCGTATACAATGGACACTAGAATATTACAATCTTGAATAATATTGGTAATGATTGGAGCATCTACTGTTCCATTGAAAATTAGTTTGATTAATCGCGTATCATCTAATTTAGTATTTACGTGACCTGAATAAATTAACTTTTTAGAAATTTTTGCTTTTGGAGAGAGGAATACATCATGCATTGGTCCATCTTCAACAATTTGTGCCTTATCGATGATAGCTACTTTATTACAAATAGCTTCGATAACTGACATTTGATGGGAAATGATGATGATTGTTAAACCAAGTTCTTTATTTAATTTCTTTAATAATTCAAGAATTGATTTAGTTGTATCTGGATCTAGTGCTGAGGTGGCTTCATCGCAAAGAAGAACTTCCGGTTCTGTCATTAATGCTCGAGCAATAGCAACACGTTGTTGTTGACCACCACTTAATTGGGAAGGATAGGAATCAAATTTATCTTCTAAACCAACTAATTTTAATAATTCTTTAGCTTTCGATGTTCTATCTTTATCTTTGATTAATTCTCCCGCTAGTTCGACATTCTTTAATACACTTCTTTGTTGTAATAAGTTAAATTGTTGGAATATCATAGTGACTTTACGTTTATATTCACGTGTGAATTCTACCTTTTTACCTTTGTATATAATTTCGCCTTTATCAAACTTTTCTAATCCATTGATACATCTTACTAATGTGGATTTACCAGCCCCACTTAAACCAAGAACACCATATATATCACCTTTGTTTACCTTTAAAGATATATCTTGTAAAACTGGATGATCACCAAAACTTTTATATATATGCTCTAGTCTAAACATTTCGTCTTCCACTTTACTAACACCTCCCTATAACAAAAAAACGCCCTTTGATTTTCATCAAAGGACGATAATAAACTTTTACCGTGGTACCACCTTTATTTATTACTTATTCACATAAAGTAACCTTACTAAGTACTTAGATTAATTCTGCATACTCTTTGCTATAACGGGCGACCCGATATCTCCTACTTAGTTTCAAAG
>JBJFEV010000138.1:0-5119 GCA_051891155.1 Bacilli bacterium | reverse complement strand
CGATGTAAATAATTTATAATAAAGGCTATCCGTCTTCTTAATCAATTCTTTATGAGGTGCAAAATCCTCTACTTTACCATTATTTAATAAAAGAATTTTATCGCAGAAAACAGAAGAACTCATTCTATGTGATATATAAAGAGCGGTCTTATTTTGCACTAGGTCATTGAAAGAAGAATAGATTTCCGCTTCAGCTAGAGGGTCAAGCGCGGATGTAGGTTCATCTAAAATAATCAAAGAACTCTTCGAATGTAAAGCGCGAGCAATAGCTACTTTTTGACATTCTCCTCCCGATAATTCAATACCCTTTTCATCAAATGATTTAGTGTATAAAGAATTGACCCCATCCTCTAAAGAATCAATCTTTTCTTTAAGTCCAACTTTACATGCTAAATCATAAGCCATTTCTTCATCCCCATCATCATTTAAAATATTTTCTTTTATCGTATAAGCAAATAATTTAAAGTCTTGGAATACCGCGGATATTTTACTAATATATGTAGAATAATTATATCGGTCAATATTGATACCATTTACTAATATTTCACCTTCATTAATTTTATATAAGCGACAAATAAGTTTGACAATAGTGGTCTTACCAGCGCCATTTAAACCGACGATAGATATCTTTTCTCCTTTATTTATTTTAAAAGAAACGTTATCTAGAATTTTTGTACTAGTTCTAGGATAAGTGAAGCTAACATTCTTAAACTCAATCTCTTCCACTTCTCCATCAAATGAAATAGCGTCCTTATCATCCATAGGAAGAGGTAGTTCCACTAATTCCATAATCGGTGCTACATATTGACAATATCTCAAGAAGTTCGTGGATGTATTCACCATTGATTCAATTACGGATGAAAAAGATAAAGCACAAGAAATAAACAAAGAAAATCTTGATACAGGCAATGAATTTTTAATAGTCTTAAGAACTAAATAAGAATATATGAAAATATTTTCTACCACCTTTAATATGCTTTGTAAGGCTCCTACAAGTCCTAAAATATTGCCAAATTTCTTAAAATAATTAGCTTGTTCTCCTCCATAATCTTCAAACTTTTTATCCATGAATCTACCGATTGGATAGAAACGGAAATCTTTGCCATAGCGAGGCTCAGTTAAAATAGTTAAGTAATAACCAAATTTACGATTGATAGGAATCAAATCATTGAAGAATTTAATTTGTGTTTTTAACGATAACAACGTTAATCCAGTAAAGATTAAGAAAGAAACAAAAATTATAATTAAGATGATGTAATCAAAAGTAAGAATAACCGCCATTAAGCCAAATAAGGTGATAATTCCTTGAAGCAGTGAAGCAAGTGAAGCAATGAATCCAAATACGCATCCTTGATTTTCAATAGCTTGTTTTGCTCTTTCTTTTAATTCAAGATAATAAGGATCTTCGATAGCTTGAAATTCAACGCGTGTTAAGATAGAACATAATTCTTCATTAACGCGAGCATTCATCACTTTAGTTTCTATTTCAATTCTTGATGATAATAATTTACATAAGAAATAGAACATGACATTGATTAATACAATAGCGCCTCCTATATACAAAGAAGAAGTATAGTCTCCTCTTTCAAAAGAAGCGATTATAAGCGACAAAGAATAAGAATTAAATACGGTCAACAAAGCATTGATAATACAATTAAGTAGAACAAGGAAATAATATTTCTTATCTGCTTTAAAGGAGAACTTAATAAATTTCATCACTGGGTGTTTAATTTCATTATTCATTTTCTTCTCCTCCTTCTTTATAATATTTTCCTTGCGTCATAAACATAGAATAATATATTCCTTTTTTAGCCATTAATTCTTCATGGTTTCCATATTCTTCTAATCCATTTTGAGTAAATAAAGCGATTTTATCGCAAAATTTCGTGGATGATAAACGATGGGAAATATATATCGCTGTTTTATTCTTTACTAGATCATCAAATGATTGATAGATAGATGCCTCAGCAAGAGCATCTAAAGAAGCAGTTGGTTCATCAAGTATTACCATATTTGCATCTTTATATAGAGCTCTTGCAATAGCAATTTTTTGGTTTTGTCCTCCGGAAAGTTCCACGCCTTCATCATCTAAGATTTTTAACATTTGAGTATCATATTTATTTGGTAAAGATTCAATTTTTTCTTTTAATCCTACACGATTTAAACATTCAATAGCCTTTTCTCTTGCTGAAGAAGAATTATCTTCACCAGTAACATTTTCAATAATTGAGCAAGCGAATATGTTTACATCTTGGAAAACGATAGAATACATATCATATAAAGCACGTTTAGAAAAGTCTTTAATATCAATACCATTGATTAATATTTGACCTTCTGTTGGTTCAAATAAACCTATCATCAATTTACAAATTGTCGTTTTACCCGCTCCATTGGTACCGACAATAGCAAGTTTTTCTCCTTTATGGATAGTTAAATTTAAATTTTTAAATATCCATGTAGAAGTAGAAGGATATTTAAATGAAACATTTCTAAATTCAATTTCAAGTGTTTCATTTTTATCTAATGCCTCTCTTCCTTCACTTGATTCAAGAAGAGATCTATCTTCCATAAATTCAAAATAAGAAACTGACAGACGCATATTTTGAATCATAGAAGTAAATTTTTCCGATGCGCTTCTTATAGCTGTGGATAAGGCAATAATTAATCCAACATAGAAGGAAACCTCGCCTAATGATAAATAGCCATCATAATAAGCTTTAATAATGAAGAAATAACTTACTGCATCTTGTAATAATAAGAAAATTAATTCAATTAATCCGAGCGTGAATTGATGATTAATCATCTTTTTAAAAACATTTACTAAATTGATCGACTTATTTCTAAAATCTCTTTTTAATTTATCTTGTAAAGAATATACTCTAATATCTTTACCATAAGAAAAATCAAAGGAAATGTTTTGAAAGTATTGAGCTTGTTTATATGCTTTAGCTTCTTCATCTTTTAATGATGCTGCATATTTTGCGCATACGGAATTGATAATAATTGTTACTACGCCTCCCACTAAAGCACAGATAGCAATCCAATAATTGAAGATGAATAAAACTACTGAATATAAAACTGTAGCAAAAGCGAATGGTAAGAACTCAAATAAATTATGATATGCTCCTTCAAAGCCATAATAATCTCCACCCAATGCTTCTATCGATTCATTAAAACGATCGATCTTTTTAGCGTCTTCTAAATTGGAATACTCCATCTTTTGTAAGCGTCTAGTCACATTGGAAAATTCTTTTACTCTGATTTCTAAAAATCTTGTTTGTTGAAACATGCTACATATAGTACTTATCAATAAGCAAACAAATGATATTGCTCCCAACAAACACATTTCCATAATAACTTCTTTATCGCTTGCACGTCCTTCGATAAGTCCGATTGCTACTTTAGGAAGAAGTGCTGATATAAATGGGATTAAACAAGTGAAAATCATATTTAATATTAAAATAATAAATAAATATTTTTTCTTATATTTTGATATGCAACCTAATTGTTTAGCGAATGTATCAAAAGTAACTTTTTTTCGTTCCATGTTGTCCCCTCCTTTTTGGCTATATGAATAATAGCAAAAAAATAATAGTTGCACCAAGCAATTCTAGTTTACTCTGCGCAACTATTAGTTTCTTTTTTCTATTTATTTACCAATTTTTATTCGGTAATTGACAGCATTACGTAAATACTCTAGATATTCATCATCTAAACACATAGTTTTACCGATGTTATCAGATAATTTAGCGACTGGATGACCATTAACTTTTTGCAATTTAATTACGATATTTAAGGAAGGAACATCTGAGTCATTAGATAAGAATGTGCCTATTCCAAAAGAGACGCGACATCTATCTTTGAAATACTCATAAATCTTTTGTGCTTTATCAAAATTTAACGAATCAGAGAATAACAAAGTTTTTGTTTTTGGATCGATACCAAGTTTTTCATAATTAGCAATAATTTTATCTCCCCACACAAAAGGATCGCCTGAATCATGTCTAACTCCTGAATAACAATTAGCGTCTAATAAAGTAAAATCTAATAAGAATAAATCAGTAGTTAAAGTATCAGTTAATGCAATTCCATTATCACCTTGATATTCCGCGAACCAATCCTTCATAGCATAATGATTAGTGTATGCAAGAGGAATATTTGGATATCCTTGATATAATTGAACAAATTCATGAGCATATGTACCAATTGGTTTTATATTATATTTTTTAGCAAGATAAACATTGGATGTACCAATACATTTGTTGGTCTTTTGTGAAAGCTCTCTTACCACAACATCTAACCATTCTCTTGATAATCTTCTTCTACAGCCAAATTCAGCGAATGGGAAAGTATATTTTCCACTATTAATCGCTTCGATTTTTTCATTTAGTCTTCTTTGTGCTTGCTTGACAAGTTCACTATAATCATAAGTCATTCTAAAATATGTTTCATTGATTATTTCAAGAAGATATATTTCAAATTGCATCGCGGAAAAGCAAGGTCCTTTCACCACACAATTTAATGTTCCGTCATTATTTAATGTACATGTCACATAATCTCTAATTGGATGCCATAATCTTAAAAATTCAATATAGTCATTTTTTAAAAAGCGTATTGAGCGAAGATAATCTAGTTCATCTTGCTTAAAGCGTAAAGAGCATAAATGATCGATTTGCTCATTGATTTCTTTAACTATCTCCTCGGTAAAGACAATACCTTCAGTACGACATTTAAAATAATATTCTCCTTCAGCATCGGTATGCTTATGAAAAATAACTTGATTCATATTAAACTTATATAGATCAGTATCTAATAAGCTGATAACAATTGGATCTAATTTCATAGAATAATCCTCCTTTATTGGACGATTAATATTTTATATTTAAAAATGATATAAAACAAGTTTTTACTATTTGATTAATAAATATAGGTATTCTTTATATATATTAATCGTCTAACAATATTATCATCCTTTTTGTTGACATAATCAATGTTTTTTCAAAAGAAAAAAGTTAGATTGTAAGCATAATAACTCACATTCTAACTATTTTTTCTTTCTATATGTTTATTTATTGATTATCCCCAGAAAGATTCATCGATATCGCCGATAATACCTTTT
>JBJFEV010000137.1:0-22080 GCA_051891155.1 Bacilli bacterium | reverse complement strand
ATACATAAGTCACTTACTAGGTGTTGCGTTTGAATTGAGAAATTATCTATAAAAAAAGGAGTCTTCAGTTAGAAGACATCCTCTTTTTTATTCGTGATTATAAATATTATATACTTTAGAAACAGGTACACCATTTTCAATATTTTCAATTACTTTAGAAATCATTTGAGCTAAAGAAACAACTTTTACTTTGCTAGATTTCATTTTTTCTGGAAGAGGAATTGAATCGGTACAAACAATTTCTTCAAATACACCATCTAATAATCTTTCTGCTGCTGGTCCGCTGAATAAACCGTGTGAACAACAAATCTTAACTGATTTGGCACCATTTGCTTTTAAAGCGAGTGCACCAGCTCTTGCTGATCCTGCTGTATCGATCATATCATCAACCATCAAGCAATCTTTTCCTTGAACCTCACCAACAATATTCATAACTTCCGCTACATTTGGTCCAGTTCTTCTTTTATCAATAATTGCTAAAGGAGCATTAATTCTTTCTGCAATTCTTCTTGCTCTATTCACTCCTCCATGATCTGGTGAAACTACTACAAGATTACTATTATCATCTTTTTCATAATGAGTTGCAAGTAATGGGATTGCTGTTAACTCATCAATCAAACATGAGAAGAATCCTTGAATTTGTGGTGCGTGTAAATCGACAGAAATAACTCTATCAACACCTGCTGTTTTTAATAAATCGGCGACTAGTCTAGATGTAATTGGTTGTCTTGGTTTGCTCTTACGATCTTGTCTAGCATAACCAAAATAAGGAATAATTACATTAATTTTTCTACTTGAAGCTCTCTTACATGCATCGACAAATACGAGAATTTCAAATAAGTTCTCAGTAACTGGAGTATAAGTTGATTGAACGATATATACATCCTTTTCGCGTACTGATTCAACTGGTTCGCAAAGTATTTCACCATCTGCGAAGTGAGTGACATGCGCTTCTGATACTTTCATATCTAGCTCATTTGCAATGTCTTCCGCAAGTTTTTTATTCGCGGATAATGAGAAAATCATTGTTCTATTTAGCATTTTATCTCCTTAATAAATATAACGTCTATTTCTAATTTGTCTAGTTAAAGATATATCTAACGAAAAGGAACGCGTTAAATAATCAAACCTACTCAAAGCAAATCTCTATGATACAATTATTATCTTCAGTAAATTTAATTGAATTCATGAATAGATTTTTTTAAGCAGTGTCATCAGTCTCCTTTCGACATGACAATAGATGCTATATGATTTCGATTGATAGTATTTGAGTATAACGGTACTTCAACCAAATATATTATAAATAAAGGCTATATGTTTTTCTACCTCAAAAACATTTTTGTTAGCGGTTTTATCACAATATAGCCTTTTACTTATATAATAATTTTTATTTTTTAAATTCAGTGACTAATACAAAATTGCCATTTTTATTATTCTTTGCGGCAATATCCATCAATTTTTTCTTATCTTTTGACAAAGCAAAAATAGTGGATCCCGATCCAGTCATTACCACTTTATCTAAACCTTCATTAATAATACTTTCTTTTAATTCTTTTAATGAAGGAGAAATAGAAAAAGCTGGAATCTCTAAATTATTAATTAAATTGCGTTTTAATAATTCTTCATCATCTTTTTCTAAAGCTAATTTTATTTCTTCAATAGAAGAATGTTTTACTTCGTGCAATGAAGCATATTTATCATAAAGAGTATAAACCTCTTTTGTGGATAAGCCATATTGAGGTTTAATTAATAAAACATAATAATTTGCTTTTATGGAAAATGGAGTAATCTTTTCGCCTTTTCCTTCCACTAAACAAGGGACAGAAAAAACACAATACGCTACATCTGATCCTAACTTCATTCCTAATGAAGCCAATTCTTCCTTCGCAATTCCCAATTTTAGAATTTGGTTAATACCTATTAATGTAGCGGCTGCATTAGATGAACCACCAGCAAGTCCTGCTTCCATCGGTATTCTTTTATTAATATGAACATGAAAATTTTCTTTTAATGAATATGTTTTTTTTATTAATTGAATAGCTTTGATAACTAAATTAGTGCAATCAAGAGGAATAGACGTTGAATTAGATGTAATATACGATTCTTGCCCATCTATTACTTCTATTTCCAAAGTATCATGAAAATCTAAAGGAATGTTTACCATTTCTAATAAATGATAATTATCCACTGGGTCAACTCCTGTTATATTCAAAGTTAAATTTATTTTTGCGTACGATTTAATTTCCACTTTATTCAATACCTTTCTTTTTTTATTATATATCTTTATTTTTTCTTGTAAATATTCCGCCTTGCTACACCTTTAGTATCAACTCCACCAATTTCTTTTGAGTATGTCAATTCAATCATTTTATCGATATCGACAAAATCATAAATTCTTGTCAAGGCTATAACTGAGGCGACGATAACAGGATCAAATAAATGTATATTTTTTCTTGAAGGTGATGAAGCAAAATTAGCGCCACTTTCAATAATTTTTTCATAATAGCTTTGACAAGCACCGGCAATAATTATCAATTCATCTTTTCCATGATATACACTTCTTATTCTTCTTATAGTATTAACAAAATATTTCGAATTTTGATATGATTCAAGATCATTTTCTTTATCCTTTTGTTTTAACGAATCATGTCCTGTTAATACAACAATATCTGGATTATGCTTTTGAATTAAGGAAATAATCACTTCTTCTAACCTATTTTCTTCAATATAATATCCAAAAGCTTCTATGTTATATGATTTATATGTTTCAATAGCTTTCGATAAATAGTAAGCATCACCATCGATGTGTAGAATTCTTCCCCCAATAAGATTAGCTGGTCTAGATAAAGAAGGTAAGGAAAACTTGACTTTATTGCGCACATCATAAGAAACTAAATCAGAAATAGGCGCATCCGCGATTAATCGAATTACTTCTCCTTTAATTTTCACAATATCATCAGTAATAGATATGATGCGAAATATCACATCATTTGAATAAGAACTTCTTGTAACTAGATCATTTACTTTAAACATATTTTCACCACATTAAGATATGTTTAAAATATAAATTTGTATAGGAAAAAGAAATGATATATAATTATTTACCGATTAATTCTTTATAAATTCTTGCTAAGCGTAAATAATCTTCTTTACTCAAAGATTCTGCCCGGGCATTTTCTTCAATACCCGCTTTGGTTAATAATTCTTTTGCTTTTTCTTTAGAAGAACAGAAAATAGATAAGTTATTCAACATCGTTTTTCTTCTCATCAAAAAAGAAGCTTTAGTGATGTTAACAAATTCTTTTTCAATATCTTTTTGTCGTTCGTTTATAAAATCTATTTTTAATATAATAGAATCTACATTGGGAGAAGGAATAAAATTTTGTTTAGGTACTTTTTTCACTACTTCTAACTTACCTACATATTCAATAAAAATATTTAAAGGAGAATAATCCTTAGAATTTTGCTTGGCTCTAATACGATCATACACTTCTTTTTGCACCATAAATTCAAAGCACTTGGTATCTAAAGAAGAGGTAACAATCTTTTCCAAAATTGGTGTAGTAACATTGTAGGGGATATTCGAAATAAATTTAACTTTCTTTCCTTCATATTGAGACAAATCAACTTTTAAGAAATCTACTTTTTCAACGTGAAAAGAAGGATAATAAGAAAAATATTTTTTTAGGTGTTCTACCATATCTTCATCGATTTCATAAGCATTCAAAGCGTATCCTCTTTCAAGTATTTCTTGTGACAAAGCTCCTAGACCTGGTCCAATTTCTATAATCACATCATCTTTTTCAATATTTAAAGCATCGATTGAATCTTTAACGGTAGAATAATCGATTAAAAAATTTTGTGAAAATTTCTTTTTTGGAGTTATCATTAATTCTGTCATTTTTTTTACAACAAATTCTTTACTTGCTATTTTCATGAATACTATTTTCCTTCCTCTTTAAAATCGCTACTTAAAAATTCTTTAATTTCTTCAAATGTTACATCAATCATATTTAGTCGCTTACATAAGGTTTTTGCATTACCATATCCAAGATTATACTTTTTATATATTCTTTCTCTCAATAAGGAAGAATAAGGAGTTCCTGTTAATCCTAAAGAATACATCTTAGTTTCATCAAATTCTTCTTCCTTCTTTTTTTCATAACAACGCACCATTTGTAAAGCACGTAAAATTTCTTCTTTTTGACATTCCGCTACACCAAGTTTTTTTCCATTACTCGCCTTATCTCTATCCACATACGCATGCAATGCGTTTGGCACAGCTTGAGAAATAATCTCTCTAATTCGCATTCCAGGATAATCTGGATCAGTTAATATAATTATTCTTCTTGTTAAGGATAAAGTTTTGATATATTCTATTGTTTCACGTGAAATTTCAGAACCATTTGTAATCACAAAATCTGCGTCAACCAATAAACATAGTTTATTGACATCAGATTGTCCTTCTACCACGATAACATCTTTATTCTTGTTCATTTTACACTCCAAAAAATTTTTTCCCGTTGAAAAAAGTTTGTTCTTCTATTTCATTTTCGCTTACATTTCTTAATAAAGCAATCTCCTGAATTATATATTTGATATATTCCGGATAATTCTTTTGTCCGCGATATGGGACAGGAGTTAGATATGGAGCATCAGTTTCAAGCAATAATTTATCTAGGGGTATTGCCTTAGCTACTTCTTTCGGTGTTATTGCGTTCTTAAAGGTAACTGGCCCATCTAATCCTATATAAAAGCCCAAATTTATACATTCTCTCATCATTTCTACACTTCCTGAAAAGCAATGAATTACACATCCATATAAAGGAGGGTATTGTTTTAAAATATCAAGAGTATCTTTATGTGCTTCTCTATCGTGGACAATGATAGGAAGATGAAGTTCATTAGCTATAACTATTTGTTCGATGAAAAATTTTTTTTGTTTTTCAACATGGCTTTCATCTTTACGCCAGTAATAATCTAATCCGATTTCTCCAATGGCTTTTACTTTCTTGTTTTTTGCTAACTTAAGCAATGTTTCACGTGTAATTTTTAAATCTTCCTCTTCCACACTTTCTGGATGAACTCCTACTGCGCAGTATACATTTTCAAAAGAGTCCGCTAAATCTAGTGCTTTTTGGGAATTAGCAAGGGTGTCACCTGGAATCATCATTAAACCAACATTATTATTAAAGGCTTTTTTTATTATCTCTTTAGCATCTTCTTCATAAGAAGAATCATATAAATGACAATGAGTATCAAATATCATAATTACTTACCTACACAAAAACGAGAAAAAATTTCTTCCGATAAATCTATTTTTATTTCTTCACCCAATATATCTTTAATCGAATCGTATCCTTCTTTTAATGAAATAGCAACTAGATCTAAAGATATATTATTTTTTGCTTCTTCTAAAGCTTGTAATAAACTATTTTTTGTTTTCATCAACAATCCAATTTCTCTTTCAGAACATAGAGAAGGAGATAATTCATTTAATTTATCGAGTTCAAACATAGATGATATTTCATTTTTTAATGAGGTTATATCTTTATTCAAAGCAGATATATATATACCTTCTTCTTTTCTAGAGGAAATTAAATCTTCTTTATTATAAACAATGATTCTTCTTTTATCTTTGGTTAACTCTAATAGCTCTTTATCTTCTTCTAAAAGTTTTCCTGCTTCCAAAACTAAAATAACTAGATCAGCTTCTTCAATTAAAGATTTGGATTTTTTTACTCCAATTTCTTCAACGACATCTTCCGTATCTCTGATACCCGCGGTATCTAATAAATTTAATGTTATTCCATTGATATTTATTTGTCCTTCAACAACATCTCTAGTAGTTCCAGGAATCGATGTAACTATCGCTTTATCTTGCTTTAATAAAGCATTTAGCAAAGATGATTTTCCTACATTAGGACGACCGACAATCGCCACTTTTATACCTTGCGAAATTAATTTATTTCTTTTTCCATCTTTTATTAATTCATCAATTTGTTGGCATATACCATCTAAACTAGTGATTATTTTATCATTAGTCATCTGTTCGATATCTTCATATTCAGGGTAATCAATATTTACTTCAATTAAAGATAAAATATCTGCAAGATGAACTTTAATTGGCTCAAGTAATTTAGAAGTTTCACCTTCTAAACTATATAAATGTAGTTTCTTGGATTCTTCTGTTTGGGCATTAATTAAATCGTTAACAGCTTCTGCTTGAACTAAATCCATTTTCCCCGAATAATATGCGCGCATTGTAAATTCGCCTCTTTCCGCTTTTATCGCGCCTAAAGAAAGGCATAATTCAATGATTTGATTAACAATGAGCATAGATCCATGGCAAGATATCTCTACGCAGTCTTCTCCTGTATAGGAATGAGGTGCCTTAAAATAAGTAACTAGTACTTGATCAATTTTTTCATTGATTTTTTTATTTACAATATATCCTAAATATACGTGATTTGGTTTATCTATTTTTCTTGTAAATATCTCATCGATTATTTCTTTGGATAAATCGCCAGAAAGACGAATAAGAGCAACCGCTCCTTTAAGAGGAGGAGTAATCAAAGATATAATAGTATTTAACATGTAAAACACCTCTTTCTATTTTTTACATAACTTCATTTTACATTTTCATAAAAAAAAGTGAAACAAATATTTGTTTCACTCATTATAATCATTATAAGTTTCCGTCTTCATCGGAACATTCAATTTTTGTTATTGATGTTCCCGCATTCCAATAATTACCTTCTTCTTCATAAGTGGATGGAAGATTAGCTATTATTGTTTTTCTAAATTTATCGTATGTTCCTCCAAAATATAAATTCGTTAATCCGGTACAATCTCTAATAAAACCTTCAGATACGGAAATGACTGATTCAGGAATAAACATCTTCACTATGTTTTTAGCATCTCTAAACACATTTTTTTCAAATCTATTAACGCTAGAAGGAATGACAAGGTTTCCTTTTATTAGTTCAGCTTTTGCTTCACCTGTAAAAGCTCCTTCGGAAATAATGCTCGTTCCGGTAATAATATTATTTGTTTTTAATTCTTCCCAAGAAGTAAATCCTACACAAGTACCATTGCTAAATCTATATAATCCTTCTTTATTGCTATTATAATCTTGTTCCCAACTTGATAAATTTCTCGCTGTTATATCATATCCATTGATATTTGTTCCATTAATATTGAAAGCTCGCATTTTGATAATTGATTCACCTTTAACAAATTCTGTAGATGTACATCTATATCCAACAACAACTGATGCTGGATGTTTTTCATCTACTTTAATTTGTGCAGATTCATTATCTTTATATTTCACTTCGTCTATTAATGATACTTTTAATGTTTCATAATCAACAACAAAGATCTTATTTTCTGTTTTAGGAATTAAAGAAATATCTGCATCATGTATAACATTCAATACATCGGTAATTTTAAAATTCTTAGTATCGATTTCTTTATCAAGTCCAGAAGCTTTTAAGTTTAATAAAGAAGTAATATTAGTTGCAGTAGCTTCATCTTGTTTTTCTTTACTTGGCTTAATAAAACTAGAAACAGTTGGAATAGCTACAGCAGCAAGAATTGCGATAATGGTGATTACCACTAATAATTCAACTATAGTAAATCCTCTTTTATTTAATCTTTTCATTTTTCTCACATTCTTTCTTCTTTGTTTATAATCTTATTTTATATCGATAAAGGACAAAATAAAAGAGGAATTATCTCCTCTTTATTTTATTTATTATTCTACGTAAATAATATTAACTTGTCTATTTTTACCAAATCCAGATGATTCTGTTTTAATGTTAGGCATATTAGTTAATGCGTTATGAACAATTCTTCTTTCATCAGCTGGCATTGGATCTAGGGTAGCATCTTGATGAGTTTTTTGAACTTCATGTGCTATTCTTCTTGCCATTTTAGCAATTCTATCATATTTATCATCTTTATAACCATTGATATCTAATAACACTCTATATCTATGTTTGAAATGATTAGAAATTGCAATACGAGTTAATTCATTTAAAGCTTGTAGTGTACTTCCGTTTTTACCGATCAATAATGGATTTCTATCACTATCTATTGTCAAATAAATAATATCATCTTTTAATGATGGATTAACCTTACATCCAATACCTAGTGCTTCAATTGAATTTTTCAAATATGATTGAGCGTATTCAATTACATCCACGATAGTATAAACTTCAATTTCTACTTTTTCATCTGTGTTTAAAACAACAGAATAAACTAAATCTTCTTTATTTACATATTCTTCTTTAGAAGCAATATCGATTGCTTCTTCTAAAGTCTTTCCTTCGTACTTCATTTTTTCCCCGCCTTTATTTCTTTACATATTTAACTGTTTTCTTATTGTTCTTGTTATCTTTTTTCTTTTCATTAGAAGCGATAATTGCTTGAGTAATTACAGATTGAAGAATACCAATTAATGCAGTAACAGTCCAATAGAATGTCATTGCAATTGGTAATTGTAAACCCATGAAAATAATCATAATTACCATCATATATGAAACGATATTCATAGTGCGTTGGTTTTTATCTTGTGTTGGGTTCTTTTGTAATTTTGCAACATTTTTTGTTCTTCTTTTTTGTAGCCATTGTGGAATCTTCATTGATAAGAATTGAAGAGCAGCCATAATAACAAATAATAAGATAGCAACCCAGTTAAATTTACCTAGTGCTGAACCTGTATTAGTAGCTAATGATAAAGCAAATTTTTGATTTGCAAACAATACACCATCCATCAATACTGCTGAACCAGTCATAGCAGACCAGACCGCAATAAAGATAGGGAATTGGAATAACATAACAATAATCATACTAAATGGATTAATATGATGCTTTTTATATAGAGCCATTTGTTCTTGTCCCATTCTTTGCTTTTCATATTGGTTAGTTGCTGCATTTGGATATTTAGCGGCAATTTTTTCTAATTCTGGTTGAATGGAAGTCATTCTTTGTTGGCTTAATGTTGATTTGAATGTACAAAGAATTAAAATAGCTCTGACAATAAGAGTAACTAATAAAATAGCTAATAATTGTCCCCAACCATTTCCTCCAAAAGCATTAGAGAATGTATAGATTAACCAAGATACTGGATAAACTAATAATCCTTCGATAAGTCCTAGATTGAAAGCATCTTTCCATGATTTTCCTTCAAGGGTAATATTGCTAATGTAGGTATCACTAGGTGAGATACAAGTTTGTTTTCCACTGATTTTTGCTTCGAATTGTTTTTTGTAATAATCGATATAGTTTTGATCAGGAGATTTATCAATACCTATTTCGTATGTGATTTCTTTCATCCATGCATCATAGTTTTGCCATAATGTATCTTTAGAGAAATCAATCTCTGTAAGACTAGCGCCAATAGTATAATTACCTGCGAACTTTGCGATAGCTTTAGCATAAGCAACATCTTGTTCATTAGATGAACTCAATTTGTCTGAACTAGCAATTAAAGCATTGGCATAATCATTGATTTTTACTTCCCAAGCAGCGACGAATTCTGCAGATGGGAGCAAATATCCTTCTGCTTTCGCACTTTCATTAATTGTTTCTGTTTGAGTTAAAGTTCCTTCTTCTACTACATCTAGTGCAGCGAGCATAGAAGCTTTATCACGTACGGAACAAAATGATTTCGTACATGAAGATAAACTAGCAACAACAATGAATAAAGCAAATAGCACACTGAATACTTTACTTTTTTTCTTCATTTGTAACCTTTCCTCCTAGAAGTTTTTTTGTGTTTTTATATACAACTGCCTCAGTTCCTCTTGATTTTTTAGAAAGTCTCCTTTTAAATATTCTTTCCTTACAATGATGACATAGTCTCTACTGTTATCAAGACCGATGACAGTTTTAGCGATTACGCGAACTTGTCTTCTGATTCGCCCACGAATCACCGCATTACCTAATTTCTTAGATGTGGATATTCCTATACGAGTGTAACCTAATTCGTTATCAGCATAATATAGTACATAAGTTTTGTTTGAAATGGATTTTTTTGTGTTTATTACTTTTTGAAAATCTTGATGAGATTTAACTCTATTTTTTACTTTCATATCTGTTTTTATAAAAAGCCACACCGACATAACGGAGTGGCTTTAGTAAAATTTAGCTTAAGCAGAGATTTGCTTTCTACCTTTTAAGCGACGTCTAGCTAAGACCTTACGTCCGTTTGGTGTTGCCATTCTAGCACGGAAACCGCAAGTGTTAGCATGTTTTCTTTTACTTGGTTGATATGTTCTTTTCATAGTATATAAACACCTCCAATACTTTCCACATACGGTTTGATTATATATTATATTTTATATAATAGTCAATAAATTAATTTATAAAACCAAAATAAAGTACTTCTTAATTTTTTTAGAATTGTTTGCCGTTTTTTTCAACAATGTGGAAAAAATAATTAACATAGTTTTTAACATAAATTTGAACTTAATCACATATGTTGAAAAATGGTAATTTCATTGTTATCAATGTGAAATAAACACCTATTTTTACGAGTTTTTTTATGTTGATAAATATTGGAAGTGTTGAAAGTTAATAACATATTCCACAGACAAATTTCCACATAATATATTATCAACATCTATAAACATGTGGAAAATGTGGAAAATATTAAAAAACGCCTATATATAGGGAATATTGCTATTTTACAGTGTGGAAAACTAAATTTTTCTTATTTTTTTCATAGAGTTTTCCACATTCTATATGTTATATTTAAATACACGTAAAGGAGATAAATTTTTATGGTAGTAACATTATCTCAACAAGCACAACTTTGGAATCGCATCCTCGATAGCATAAAAGAAAAAGTAGAAGAAAGACACATCTACGATTCTTTTTTTGCCAATACTAAATTATACAAAGTAGAAGGGGATATTATGTATGTTTGTGTCGATTCTAAATTATCAATTAAATTAATCGAAGGAAATTCAACATATACTAGCTATATTCTCGATTCTATTAAGGAAGTAACTGAAACAGAATATAAACTTCGTTTATTATCCAAAGAAGAAATTCAAGAAAATAAAAATTCTTTAAAGAAAGATAGTCAAGTTATCGAAACAAAAGAAAGATTTTTTTCTACTTGTTGTTTAAACAACAAATATAATTTCGATAATTTTGTTGTCGGTTCTTGTAATAAAGAAGCTGTACAAGCCTCTTTGCTTGTCACTCAAAGCCCAGGAACTACATTTAATCCTCTCTTTTTATATTCAAAACCAGGATTAGGTAAAACACATTTATTGCATGCAATCGGTAATTTTGTAAAAGAAAAAAAGCCATATGCAAAAGTAATTTATATAACTACTGACGCTTTTATCGATGAATACATCAAATATGTACATGGAGATCAACAAGAAGAAAGTTTAAAAGATTTTTTGAAATCTTGTGATGTCCTTCTAGTGGATGATATTCAATCGCTCGCTGATAAACAAAAAACGCAAGAAATGTTCTTCTATATATTCAACGCATTAGTTAATAACAACAAACAAATCGTTCTTACCTCTGATCGTCATCCAAGCGAATTAAAAGGATTAGAGGATCGTCTTGTATCACGCTTCAATATGGGATTATCCATCAATTTACAAAATCCTGATACAGAAACACTTTTGTCGATTCTAAAAACTAAAATCGAAGCTAACGGACTTGATGTAAACGATTTTGATTACAATGGATTAGTATTCCTCGCTGAAAATTTTTCTAAAAACGTTAGAGAGTTAGAAGGTGCATTAAATCGTTTGATTTTCTACACAATTACGACAAAACATAGTAAAAAAATCGATATTCAAACCATCAAAGATTCGGTGAAACCAATGATGAATTCTAAAGAAAGTAAAAAAGTACTTTCTGAAGATAAAATTATTTCTACAGTATGTGAACATTATCATTTAACTGAAAATCAAATAAAATCTAAAAGCAGATTATCTCAAATTGCTCTAGCACGTCAAATAGCAATGTACCTTTGCCGTTCTATGCTTGGCACTCCATATAAACAAATAGGATCACTTTTTGGAGGTAGAGATCATTCGACTGTTATTACCAGTGTGGATAAAGTGGAAACAATGTTGAAAACAGATAGCTCTTTATCCACCGCTCTTAACAAGTTGCAAAAGAATCTAAAAAATTAATATTAAAATACTATGTATTTTATATATAGTGTGATATAATAATTTTGCTAGAAAAAAATGTGACTTTTCCACATTTCCACAGCCCTTATTATTACTATTATAATTTTAAGAAAAAAGAAAGGAATAAATAAATGAAACTTACAATTAATCGTTCAGCACTTTTAAAAGTTTTAAACATCGTAACAGTAGCTATTGAACAAAAGTCTCCTACCCCTGCATTTCTAAATTTTAAATTAGATATGAAAGAAGATTGTTTAGAAATAACTGGATCTAATAATGATTTAACTATTAAGAGTTCATTACCTGTACAAGAAGGTGATAAAACAATTATCTCTGATTATTCATGTGGATCAACATTAATATCAGCAAAATACTTATTAGATATTGTTAGAAAATTAGATTCTTCTACTTTATCAATTGAAATAATCGATGAAGTTATCGCACGTATCTCCGATGAAAAATCAAAATTCCAACTAAATTCTATGAGAAGTGAAGAATATCCTGATCTAGATTTATCAATCAGTGGCAAAGAAATTCTATTCCCTTGTGAAGATTTCAAAAAGATTATTAATCAAGTTGCTTTTGCAGCATCCACTAAAGAAGTTAGACCTATTCTTACTGCAGTTAACATTAAATCCTTAGGAGAGCATTTAGATTTTGTTGCTACCGATTCTTATCGTTTATCTAAAAAATCTTATGATTTACTAAATAAAGTAGAATTTGAAGCTAATATTCCTGTTAATTCATTAGTTATCGTTTCAAAATTAATTGAAAATGAAAATGTTAAGTTAAATATTTCTAACAACAAAGTTGTATTTGAATTTGGAAATACAACAGTATATTCAAGATTGATTTCAGGTGATTTCCCAAAAACTTCAAGAATGATTCCAGATCATTATCCATTTGTTTTGAGAGTAAAATCTTCATCATTTATTGATGCGATGGATCGTGTATCTTTATTATCGACAGAAAAAGAAAGAATTGTTAAGTTAGAACTTGATTCTGATTATATAGAAATATCTTCTAAGAGCGAACAAATTGGTTCTGCTAGAGAAAGTGTTGATACATTTGAATATTCAGGCGATAGATTTACTATTTCTTTCAATGAAGATTATGTAGCGGATGCAATCAAAGCGTGTATGAGTGAAGATGTAATAATTTCTTTCGCGGGAGAAATGAACGCATTTAAAGTAACTGCTTCGGACGATGAATCAATCGTTCAAATCATCACCCCAGTTCGATCATATTATTGATAACTAAATCTTAATTTAAGACTTGTAGGAACGTTTCTTACAAGTTTTTTTGTTTAAAATAGTAAAAAAATAATTCGCCCAGGTATGTTGCATTTACTTTTTCAAGTAACAGAAAAAAATTAACTTCAGATTTTAAAAAATACCTATTTATATTTTAATATAAATATGGTATAATTTTTTTCGTTAGAGTATCTTTTTACTTTAGTAAAAAAGGGGAACATAATTTATGGAAGAAATCTTGATAAATACTCCTTATGTTACGCTTGGTCAGTTTTTGAAACTAGCTAACATAATTCAATCAGGAGGAGAATCAAAATCCTATTTAGCAAATAATAGAGTTTTGATTAATAACGAAGAAGATAATCGTCGCGGAAGAAAATTAAAAGAAGGCGATGTCGTCGAGATAAATAATAAAAGTTATAGAATAATAAATGAGAATATCTAAATTTAAATTGGTGAATTTTCGGAATTATTTGGAAGCAGAAACTCTATTCAATCATGGCGTTAATTTGATAACTGGAACAAATGGACAAGGTAAAACCAATATGGTAGAAGCGATAGATTTTTTGACGGTAGGAAAATCTTTTAAAACTAACACGGATAGTGAACTTATTCATTTTCAAGAGAAGTTTGCACGCATCGATGTTAGTTTACAAAGAGCTAAAGATCAAAAAGAAATATCAACAATTATTACCAATTCAGGAAAAAAGATAACATGCAACGGAATCGAGTTAAAGAAACTATCTGAATTGTCGGGAATTCTACTAACGGTGATATTCACACCTGAAGATGTATTATTTTTTAAAGATTCTCCATCGGTGAGAAGAAGATATATCGATGTTAATTTATCATCGCTGTTTAAAGAGTATTTGAATCAATTGCTCAAATATAAAAATATTTTGAAAGAAAGAAATACTTTATTAAAGGAAAATTCTATTGATTTAGTCTATTTAGAGACGCTAGAAGAAAGATTATGTGAACCTCAGTATAAAATTATAAGATTTAGAAAAAAACTTGTTGAAGAGCTTAATTTGCACGTTCAAGGAATATTTAAAGAACTCGATCATAGTGATAAAAAAATCGAAATTAAATATTTTACGTTTTCTAAAGAAGAAGAATATGCTCTATTTAAAGAAAATTTGATGAAACTTTACAAAGACAATCGCGAAGGAGATATGAAAAGAAAAGCAACTTCTATCGGGATTCACCATGATGATATAAAAATGTTCATGGATGAAAAGGATGTTGGAATATTTGCTTCTCAAGGACAAAATCGTATCTGCGCTTTATCTTTAAAACTAAGTATGTTTAATGTAATAAAAAAATATACAGGAGAGGATGCTATTGTGATTCTTGATGATGTTCTATCAGAATTAGATGAACCTCATCAAATTAGATTGTTAGCAAAGTTAAGAGAATTTGAACAAGTATTCATTACGTGTGCGAAAGAGAATTTTCACGTTGAACGTTGCACGACGTATGTAATAAAAGAAAACAAAATTACAAGGAGGATGTAATGATGGAAGAAAAATTTGAAACTCTTGAAAAAGAGACTGTTTCTTATATTGATGATGAAGATAAAGCAAATCGTGAATATACAGAAAAAAACATTCAAGTTTTAGAAGGACTTGAAGCAGTAAGAAAAAGACCAGGTATGTATATTGGTACCACTTCAGAAGGTGGATTACATCACTGCGTATGGGAAATCGTTGATAACGCGATTGATGAAGCTCTCGCTGGTTATTGTGATACCATTCACGTGATTATTAACCCAGGCGATACAGTGACGGTAAAAGATAATGGACGTGGTATTCCAGTCGGTATCGTTGATAAGACTGGTATTTCAGCGTTAGAAACTGTTTATACTAAACTTCACGCTGGGGGAAAATTTGGTGAAGGCGGAGGTTATAAAGTATCTGGTGGCTTACACGGTGTTGGCGCTTCCGTTGTTAATGCTCTTTCTGAATGGTTAACTGTCGAAGTTCATAAAGATGGTGGAGTATATCGTATTCGTTTTGAAAATGGAGGACACACTACACTTCCATGTACTCGTGTTGGCGATTGTGAAGACTCAGGTACAATAGTCACTTTTAAACCAGATCCAACAATCTTTAAAGATACTGTTATTTTCTCTTATGAAACTATTAAAGAAAGATTAAGACAAATGGCTTTCTTAAATAAGGGAGTAAGAATAATTTTAGTGGATGAAAGAGATGTTGAAGCAGAAGAGAAAAGAAGCGATGAATTCTATTTTAAAGGTGGCGTAAAAGAATTTGTTCAATGGCTAAATAGAAATAGAGTACCAATGACAGATGATGTTATTTATTGCGATGGTAAAGAAGAAGATGTTGGCATTGAAATAGCAATGCAATACAACGATACTTATTCCCCTTCTATTTATTCTTTCTGTAATAATATTTCGACAACTGATGGAGGAACTCATGAAGAAGGATTCCGCTTAGCTTTAACTAGAGTATTAAATAACTATGCTAGAGCTAATAAATTCTTAAAAGAAAATGAAGAATCTTTAACCCAAGATGACTGTAGAGAAGGTTTAACTGCAGTTATTTCTATCAAACATAAAGATCCACAATATGAAGGCCAAACCAAAGGAAGATTAGGCAATTCAGAAGTTAGAAGAATTGTTTCTTCCTTCTTCTCAGCAACACTTGAAAGATTCTTAAATGAAAATCCTAAAGTTGCAAAGTTGATAATGGAGAAAGTCACTTTAGCGGCTAACGCACGTCTTGCAGCTAAAGCGGCAAGAGAATCAACAAGAAGAAAAACTACATTAGATATTACTTCTTTACCAGGAAAACTTGCAGATTGCGCTTCTAAAGATGCAGAAAAATGCGAACTATATATCGTTGAGGGTGATTCTGCTGGAGGATCTGCAAAGCAAGGTAGAGATAGAGAAACACAAGCTATTCTTCCATTGAGAGGTAAAATATTAAATGTTGAAAAAGCCCAAGCAAAAAGAATATTTGCTAATGCGGAAATTGGCAACTTAATTATTGCCATCGGTGGAGGTATTGGTAATGATTTTGATGTATCAAAGATTAGATATCATAAAATTGTTATTATGACCGATGCTGATGTTGATGGATCACATATTAGAATTTTATTGCTAACATTCTTCTATCGTTTCATGAAACCATTAATTGAACAAGGTTATGTTTATATCGCTCAACCACCTCTATATAAAGCATCAAGAGGTCAAAAAGATTATTATTGCTACAATGATGAACAATTAGAAGTATTGAAACAAAAACTTGGTCCAGAAGCTGCAAGAAGACTTTCTATTCAACGATATAAAGGTCTTGGTGAAATGGACTTTGAACAATTATGGGAAACAACTATGGATCCTGAAAGACGTAAGATGATCAAAGTTAAATTATCGGATGCTATTGAAGCAGATACCATCTTTGATGAATTGATGGGGGATAGAGTTGAACCAAGAAAAGAATTTATTAGAGCGAATGCCAAATTCGTTAAAAATTTGGATATTTAGTAAAGGAGGTAAATGATTATGTTGGAAGAAAAAGAAAATGAATTTTTAGAAGAAGAAAATGAAGAAACTCCTGAAACTGAAGAAGAATTGAATGAAGAGCAAGAATCTCTTGAAGAAATTGAAGAAGGTATTGTTCCAGGACTTACAGAACATGACCTAGCTAAAGAAGTAAAGGATTCCTTCCTAGATTATGCGATGTCAGTTATTGTATCAAGAGCTTTACCTGATGTAAAAGATGGATTAAAACCAGTTCATAGAAGAATCATCTTCGGTATGAACGAACTTGGAAATACTCCTGATAAACCTCATAAAAAGTGTGCTCGTATTGTCGGTGATGTTATGGGTCGTTATCACCCACATGGTGACTCATCAATTTATGGAGCTTTAGTTAGATTAGCGCAACCTTTTGCTATTAGATACACATTAGTCGATGGACATGGTAACTTTGGCTCTGTCGATGGTGATGGCGCGGCAGCTATGCGTTATACCGAAGCGAGAATGAGTAAAATTGCTCTTGAAATGGTCAGAGATATCAAAAAGGATACAGTTGATTTTGTAGATAACTATGATGGTGAAGAACAAGAACCAGTCGTTCTTCCTTCTCGTATTCCAAACTTATTAGTTAACGGCTCATCTGGTATCGCTGTTGGTATGGCCACTAATATCCCTCCACACAATCTAGTGGAAGTTATCAACGCTATTGAAGGCGTAGCTAAAAATCCTGATATTACACCATTAGAAGTGATGGCACAATATTTACCAGGTCCTGATTTTCCAACTGCTGGTATCATCTTAGGAAGACAAGGTATTAAAGAAGCATATGAAACAGGCTCTGGATCGATTACTATCCGTTCTAAAGCTCATATTGAAACGATGTCTAATGGCAAGAGAAGAATTATCGTTACAGAAATTCCTTACGGTGTCAATAAAGCGAGCATGATTGAAGATATGGGAAGATTGGTTCATGAAAAAATTATCGATGGTATTACCGATATTCGTGATGAATCAAATAAAGAAGGTGTACGTGTCGTAATCGAAGTAAGAAGAGATGTTGTCGCGGAAGTTATTTTAAATCAACTTTATAAGAACACACAACTTCAAACTTCATTTGGTATCATCATGTTAGCTTTAGATAATGGTGTTCCAAAAGTTATGTCAATTACTGAAATTTTAAAGAAATATCTTGCTCATCAATGCGATGTAATTGAAAGAAGAACTAGATATGATTTAAATAAAGCATTAGATAGACTTCATATCTTAGAAGGATTATTAAAAGCAATCGATAATATTGATGAAGTAATTCATATTATTAGAAGTTCTAGAACACAAGAAATCGCTAAAACGCGACTCATAGAAGCATTTGATTTAAGCGAACCTCAAACTAAAGCAATTCTAGATATGAGACTTGCTCGTTTAACCGGTTTAGAAAGAGATTCCATCTGTGCAGAAATTGATCAATTAAATGTTCAAATCGCTAAATTTAGAGAAATTTTATCTTCTAAAGAAAATATCTTAGAAGTAGTTATTAGCGAACTAGAAGAAATTAAAGAAAAATATGGTGATGATAGAAGAACAGAAATTTCTGATGACTTATCTTCAATTGATGATGAAGACTTAATTCCAGAAGAAGATATTATCATTACATTAACATCATCTGGTTATATAAAACGTCAAGATCCAGAAACATTCCGTTTACAAAGACGTGGAGGTAAAGGCGTTAAAGGTATGTCAACTCATGATGATGATATCGTCGAAAAGATCATCTACGCAAAAACACACATCGATTTATTGTTCTTCACTAATTTAGGAAAAGTTTATCGATTAAGAGGATACCAAGTTCCAGAATTTGCTAAATCAAGTAAAGGAACTCCAGTTGTTAATCTATTGAATCTAGATGATAATGAAAAAGTAATGTCTATTATTTCTTGCTCTGGATATGATGAACAACATTTCGTCTTCTTTGCTACTAAAGAAGGTGTTGTAAAACGTACTTCACTTAAAGAATTCGAATTGATTCGTCAAACAGGTAAATATGCAATCACTATGAGAGATGGTGATGAACTCTTAGATGTTAAGTTAACTGATGGTAATACATTGATATGTATTTCCGCGGATAATGGTAAAATGGTTAAGTTCAATGAACGAGATGTTAGAGTCATGGGTAGAACAGCGGCAGGTGTTAGAGGTATCTCACTTGAAGAAAACGAAAGAGCAGTAGGACTAAATACTTCATTAGAAGGACAATACATTTTAAGTATAACTGAACATGGTTACGGAAAGAAAACTCCATTAGAAGATTACCGTTTAACACAAAGAGGAGCAAAAGGTGTTGCGACAATCAATATGACTGATAAAACAGGAAAACTTGTTACTACACGTGCTGTTGACGGAGATGAAGATATCATGGTAGTTACTAAAGCAGGAATTATCATAAGAACATCATTAACACAAGTTAATGTCGTAGGAAGAAATACACAAGGAGTAAAGATTATTCGTATTAATGATAAGGAAGCAGTTGCTTCTATCGCTGTTGTAAAAGGAGAAGAACATTCTTTAGAAAATGAAGAAGAAAATATTTCTGAAGAAGTGGAAAATAATAATAAAACTGAAGAAAACGATGAAAATAAATAACGAGGAGTGACTATCATGAAGGTTTTAGTATATAAAGATGCTAAAAAACCTCTTCAAAAAAATGAGGAAATTTATTATCACAATTTAGAATACTTTATCGAACAGGTTTATAAAGATGTATTGGTAAGTGATATCGAAGGTGACTTCGATATCGCTCACTTCATATCTTTAAATTCTAAAGAAAGAATTATTAAATTAAAAAAAGAAAAAAATGTTCCTATTGTAGTTACATATATTAGAAAAAGATCTCGTCAAAAAGAAGATGATCCAACAGATTTAACTATACCAAATGAAGAAATTAAAGTGTTGAATATGGTGGATAAAATAATTGTATTTACTCAAAATGAATATGCCATACTAAAGAATAATGGAGTGGAAACACCGATTGAAGTGGTGGGGCCTGGAGTCCGAGAAGCCCGTTTTTCTTCGATGAATGATTTGGAAGTAGAAGCATTTATTCAATATGCAGGAATTAATAAAAAAGATAAAATCGCGGTATCGATGTTAGATCCTCGCTTTAGCCAAGATATCATTAATTTATATCGAATAGCTAATGAATTTAAAGAGATGAAATTTTTTGTTTTTGTAGTTAAGGAAGATAAAGTTAGAGTTCCTTGGAAAAATAAAAGGATGCTAAAAAAATACCCAAAAAACATTAAATTTATGAGCGAAATTGATGAGGATTTATATAAATCAAGTTTGCTACGTGCTGACTATTTAATCACACCTAGCAATCCGACAAACGCGGAAGTGTTGATTTATGATGCGATGATTACTAAAACTCCAATCTTTGCTTTCTATTCCTCTTTATTAGATACGATATTATATGATAAAGAGAATGCGTATGTTTGCGATGATGTTGAAGGAGCAATAAAATTAATCAAAGATATGTATGAGCATAAAATACCTCTTCTTATCGAAGAAGCTTATGAATTTGTCAACGAAGAATCTTTTGAGTTTATAGCGCCTAAAATCAATGTAATATATCGTGAACTCCTAGAAAAGAACAAGCAAGTTACAACCGCTTAATAAATAGAAAAAGATTAGGTATATCAAATAATATAATTGAAAAACAAAAATACTAGTAATAAAATGATTTTGTCCAATGAAAAGGAATAAGTAATTTATATTTTCTTTATAGAGAGTTATCATTTGGTGCAAGATAATAAGAAAAATAAATGAAATCCATCCTTTAGGAATATAGGAAACTATCGCTGATCACGTTAAGATTTTAATTAAGTGGCAATGGAATATCATTGCAACATGGGTGGCAACACGGTAACTCGTCCCTTGGTTATTTTAACCAGGGATTTTTTAATTTAAGAAAGGAGTAAATTTATATGTTAGATATTAAATTTGTAAGAGAAAACCCAGAAATTGTTAAAGAAAATATAAAGAAGAAATTTCAAGACGAAAAACTTCCTCTTGTTGATGAGGTCATCGCATTAGATCAAAGAATTCGTGCTTTAAAATTAAGAGGAGATACTCTTCGTGCTGAAAAGAATGATTGTGCGAAAAGAGTTGGTTTCTTAATGAGAGAAAAGAAATCAGAAGAGGCTGATACTTTAAAAAATCGAGTTGTAGAAATCAATAAAGAATTAGAACAAATTGAAAAAGAAGAAGAGGAATTAGCGCCAGAATTAAAAAAGAAAATGATGGTTATTCCTAATATCATCGACTCTTCTGTTCCAGTAGGAAAAGATGATAGTGAGAATGTTGAAAATCAAAGATATGGTGAACCAGTTGTTCCTGATTTTGAAATTCCATACCACGCTGATATAATTGCTCGTTTTAACGGATTAGATAAAGATGCTTCCGGAAGAACATCAGGTAATGGCTTTTATTATTTGATGGGTCCTATCGCTCGCCTTCATTCAGCAATGTTATCTTACGCAAGAGATTTTATGATTGAAAAAGGATTCACATACTGCATTCCTCCATTTATGATTAGAAGCGATGTTGTTTCTGGTGTCATGTCTTTCGCGGAAATGGAAAATATGATGTATAAGATTGAAGGGGAAGATTTATATCTAATCGGTACCTCAGAACACTCAATGATCGGTAGATTTAAAGGACAAATTGTCAAAGAAAGTGAATTACCTATCACTATGACTTCTTATTCACCATGCTTTAGAAAAGAAGTAGGAGCACATGGTATTGAAGAAAGAGGTATATATCGTGTTCACCAATTTGAAAAGCAAGAGATGATCGTTTTATGTAAGCCAGAAGATTCTATGGAATGGTACAATAAAATGTGGAGTTTCTCTGTAGAATTCTTCCGTTCTTTAGATGTTCCAGTAAGAACTCTTGAATGCTGTTCAGGTGATCTAGCGGACTTAAAGGTTAAATCATGTGACGTAGAAGCTTGGTCACCACGTCAAAAGAAATATTTTGAAGTTGGTTCTTGTTCTACTTTAGGTGATGCACAAGCGCGTCGCTTAGGCATTAGAGCAAAAGGTGAAAAAGGTAATTATTTAGTTCATACTTTAAATAATACAGTTCTAGCAACACCTAG
>JBJFEV010000136.1:0-5163 GCA_051891155.1 Bacilli bacterium | reverse complement strand
ATTGAAATTGAAAAAGAAATAATTAATGACTATCCTTCTTTACGTTGCACCTATTTAAAAGTAGGCCATCATGGATCCGCTACATCAACTTGCACAGAATTTGTTCGTCTTGTTAAGCCACAAGAAGCGATAATTTCAGTTGGTAAAAACAATTATTATGGTCATCCTTCTAGTGAGGTTATAGCTATTCTTAATCAAGAAAAGATAAAAATTAGAATGACTTCTGAAGAAGGAACAATAAGATATCATTTCTTAAAAAAAATATATTAATTTATCAAAAAAAGCAAATTTGTTGTAAAAATTAGGGAAAATCACTAAACTAAATAATGATATGTTCCGAGTAGATAGATTTAGTAAAGGAAAGAGGTGTTTTAAGTGAAAGAATTATTAAAAAAAGTATTTCCTCGCACTATTCCGGTCATGACAGGTTACTTAGCTTTAGGATTCGCTTTTGGCGTGTTGCTTCAAGAAAAAGGATATGGTGTTCTTTGGGCTTTTGTTATGAGCACTTTTATTTATGCCGGTTCAGGCCAATTTCTTGCGGTTACACTTCTTTCAACTGGTGATTCTTTACTTCAAGTAGCTCTTCTTACTTTCCTATTAAATTTTCGTCATATATTTTATGGTCTTTCCTTTCTTGATAAATACAAAGGAATAGGAAAAAGAAAAGCCTATTTGATTTTTGGCTTAACTGATGAAACATATGCCCTTTTAACTGGATACGATGCTCCTGAGGGAATAAAGGATGCAGATTATTATTTAATGGTTACTCTTTTAAATCATATTTATTGGATTATAGGTGGTGTTTTAGGAGCTTTTATTGGAGGATTAATACCTTTTGAATTAAAGGGGATTGATTTTGTGATGACGGCTTTATTTGCAGTTCTTGTTGTCGAACAATGGAAGACAAATAAAAGTCACATACCAGCATTGATCGGATTTGCTCTTACTATTACGTCTTTACTTATTTTTGGCGCAGATAATTTTTTAATTCCAGCTTTGATCGTAATGTCATGCCTTTTACTTTGCTTACAAAAAGTAATTAAAGTAGATAAGGAGGAAGAGAAAGATGGATTATAAGTATATTATTCTTTTAATATTAGTAATGGCTTTAGTTACTTCTTTATTAAGATTTTTACCATTCATTGTATTCTTTAAAAATAAGAATGTTCCTCGATGGGTAACATATTTAGGAAAAGTTTTACCCCCTGCAGTAATGAGTATGTTACTTGTATATTGCTTAAAAGATATTAGTTTTCAAGAAGGAAATTATGGCATATATCAATTATTGTGTGTTGCATTAGCTATGGTTTTACATGCTTGGAAAAGAAATACTATATTAAGTATTGGAGTTAGCACTGCACTATATATGGTCATAGTTCAATTAGTATAAAATATTAGAATAAGCGCATTAAAAAGTGTTAGCTCAAAGAAAAATTATTATGGCCAATTTGATTTGAGTTATGACAAGATATCATCAAGTAGTTATGATGAATTTTTGTATTATAATTTGTTGTAATCAAGTAAGCAAATATCAGGTGGATTAACACTTAACTGGAGCATAGATACAAATAATGGCGAGTATGATTATATTATTTACGATGGAAAGAGGTTTTCTTACGATTATTTACTATCTCTTTAAAATCTAAGCAAATCGTTTCTAATGGTTATATTAGTTTTGCTAGTTAATGATGTCAGCTAATAAAGATCATATAAATATTATTTTAATAATATTTTTCTTGTACAAAAGGAAAAAAAACTATATACTAATTTTGTGATATGGATTTTGCATAAACATATTACAAAGACTCATTTAGGATATTTTTAAAGTGGGCAATCAAAACCCACTTTTATTTTGGTAAAGGAGGGATATCGATGAGCGAGTTATTATTAGACAAGATTAAAGAAATTCTTGAACCTATCATTAACGAACAAGGCTTACTGCTTGATAATTTGAAGTATGTCAAAAAAGGAAGAGAATATTATCTTGAAATCTATGTTGAAAAAGAAGATGATGTTACTACTTTAGATGAAGTATGTGCTGTTTCTGATTTGCTATCAAAGAAACTTGACGAAGTTGATTTAATTCAAGATAACTATGTTCTTGATGTATCTACTTCTGGCGCTGAAAAACCAATTAAAGATTTTTCTTCGTTTCCAAAATATGTCGGTAAATATGTTTTTGTAAAACTTAGAAATCCTGTTAATGGAAAGAATGATTATACTGGCACAATAGAGAGTGCTTCTTCGGAAAAGATAGTTCTTTCTTATAAGGAAAAGACACGAACAAAAAATGTCGAAATACAAATTGATAATATCACTAGGTCAAATCTAGCAATTAAGTTTTAATAGGGAGGAAAAAAATGTTAGATACAAAAATGCTCTTAGGAGCACTTGATGAACTTGAAAATAAAGGAATTTCTCGTGAAATTACTATTCAATCATTAAAAGAGGCTTTTCAAGCAATTTTCAAAAAGAAAGATTTTGTTGATGAAAGAATTCAAGTTGATATCTTACCAGAAGATGGACAAATTAATATTTATTCCATCAAGAAAGTCGTTGAAGAAGTTAACGATGATGCTTTAGAAATTGAATTAGAAGATGCTTTAGAAATTAATAAAGATGCTAAAGTGGGAGATGATTTATATAAGAAAATTGAATTAGATTCACTTACTAAACAAGATGCATTCAAATTTAAAGCTATCTTAAAACAAAAAATCAAAGAAGCAGAAAAGGCTGCTATTGTCGATGCTTATTCTGATAAACAAGGAGAATTAATCTCTGGCGTTGTTGAAAAAATCACAGATAATTCTACATTTATTAATATTGGTAGAGTTACAGTTGCTTTAAATAATCGCCACAAAATTGGTGATGAAACATTTACAGTTGGACAAACAATTAAAGTTCATCTATCCGAAGTATCTTCTGCTGTTGGAGGACCTCAACTTCAAGTTTCCCGTGCTGATTCAGGCTTTTTAAGAAGATTATTTGAAGCAGAAATTCCAGAAATTTATGATGGCGTAGTAGAAATTAAAGATATCGCTCGTGAAGCTGGTGAAAGAAGTAAGGTTTCAGTTCTTTCAAAGGATAAGGATGTTGATCCAATTGGCGCATGTATTGGTCAAGCTGGAACTAAGATTCAAAGAATTTGTCAACAAATTGGAAGAGAAAAGATTGATATTGTTCAATATCATGAATTACCAGGCCTTTTTATAGCGGAAGCATTAAAACCTGCGACTGTACTTGGTGTTGTGATTAATAAAGATAGTAAGTCAGCAATTGCAGTAGTTAAAGACGGTGATTTACGTGTCGCTATTGGTAAAAAAGGAATTAATGTTTTACTTGCAGTTCGTTTAACTGGTTGGAAGATTGATATTAAAGAATTAACTACCGCTTTAGAAGAACATATCGTTTATACATCGCTTGAAGAATTAACAAAACAAGAAGAAGAAATTATTCTTGAAAGAAAGAGAGACGAAATTGTTAAGAAAGCTCAAACAGAAACTTTGAATGCAAATTTACCTGAAACGGAAGAAATTGTTGAAGAACAAAATTATGAAGAAGAACCTCTTGTTGAACAAGAAGAACAAGTAGAAGTTATGCAAGAAGAAGAAAAGGTTGAAGTTGAAGAAGCTCCTGCAAAACCAGAAGTTAAATTTGAAGATGAAAAAGTAGAATTAAAACCAGTCTTTATGCAAGCTAAAGTTTCTTTAAATGAACTTGAAAAACAAATTGATGAAGAAAAGAAGAAAAATAGAAATCAACCAAAACCTAAAAAGTATAAGAAAGAAGAATACGAAGAACCTAAGAAAGAAGAAGTTGTTGAAAAAGTTGATAGAAACAACTATATGGAAGTCGAATATACTGAAGAAGAACTTGAAGAAATTGAGAACCAAGAAGCAGCAGATGCACCAACATATGATGATGACATCGATTACGATGAATATGATAAGTATTACGAAGACTAATTAAGGGAAAGATATACTATGAAAAAAATACCTGTAAGAAGATGCTTAGCAACTGGTGAATCTTGCCCTAAAAAAGATTTGTTAAGAGTTTGTAAAAATAATGTTGGTGAAGTTTTCTTTGATTATTCAGGAAAAGCAAATGGAAGAGGTGCATATATTAAAGCAAGCGAAGAGGCACTTCAAATCGCAAGAAGTAAAAAATGCCTTGAAAAAGCTTTAGAATGCGAAATTCCTGAAAAAGTATATGAAGTATTGTTAAAGGAAATAAATGCAAGAAAAAATTAAAAATATGATAAGATTTGCTATTAGAGCAAGAAAATATGTTATAGGAGAAACTATAATAACTACTTGCTCTAAAGGAAATTCTATCAAATTGGTTCTTATTGCTTCTGATGCTTCAGATGCAAGTAAAAAAAAGTATTGTGATAAATTAACATACTATAAAATTAACTATGTCATTTATTCGACAAAAAGCGAATTAGGTGATTTGTTAAATAAAAATGAAATATCTGCTTTTGCTATAAAAGATGCAAATATAGCAAAGCAAGTTTATAAGCTAATAAAGGAGGGTGATTGATATGGCATATAACAATAAAAATAACAAAGGCAATTCCCGTCTTTCCAATGGACCAAAATATGATCCAAATCATAAAAGAGGTACACCAACTAATAATGTGAAGGGTGGAGTATTTGTTTACACTGGTTCTATTACAGTATCCGAACTAGCTAAACAATTAAATCAAAGTGTTTCTGATATTTTGAAATATTTATTCTTAAACAAAAAAATAATGGCAACACTTAATACGACACTCGATGATGAAATTATTGGTGAACTATGTTTAAATTATGGCTTTGATTTCAAAAAAGAAAAGCTAATCGAGGAGGAGAACTTCGAACAATTAGAAATCGTTGATGATCCAAAAGATTTAGAAGAAAGACCTCCAGTTGTTGTAATCATGGGACATGTTGACCATGGTAAAACTACTTTAATTGATACGATTAGAAATTCCCATATTGCTGATGGGGAAGCAGGCGCTATCACGCAAGCTATCGGTGCGTATCAAAAAGAAATACAAGGTAAGAAAATTACATTTTTAGATACTCCAGGTCATGAAGCTTTTACCGCTATGAGAGCACGTGGTGCTTCAGTGACTGATATTGCTATCATTGTCGTAGCAGCTGATGATGGTGTTAT
>JBJFEV010000135.1:0-5164 GCA_051891155.1 Bacilli bacterium | reverse complement strand
GAATACCGATTTATGTTAATAAATTGGAAAGTGAGTATATAGATAATTTTTTTGTATTTCACAACAATTATAATTAGTATATAATTAGTATTTTCATTTTTATTATTAATTTTTAGGTATTTTAGTAAGGAGCAAAATAAAATGTGGAAAAAAGAAAATAATACGCATAAGATTAAAAAAGTTTTCCACATTGGAATAATAATTCCTTTTATTCACAAAATATAGGTAATAAGGAGAATACGTATGCCCTATATAAAAACCATCACCGCTTTAGAAGTTCTTGATTCGAGAGGAAATCCTACTCTAAAAGTAAATGTAGAAACAGAAAGTGGAAGCAAAGGAGAAGCCATTGTTCCTTCCGGTGCTTCAACAGGAATGCATGAAGCAAAAGAACTAAGAGATAATGATAAAAACCGCTACAACGGGAAAGGTGTTTTAAAAGCGGTTAATAATGTTAATAACGTAATTAATAATAAATTAAAAGGATTAGATGTTACTAATCAACTTGCTATTGATAACACACTAAAAGAATTAGACAACACAAAAGATAAATCATCTTTAGGTGCTAATGCACTTCTTGGAGTATCTCTTGCCTGTGCTCGATGTGGTGCAAATTACTTAAAAATACCTTTATATCGATATCTAGGAGGAATAAATGCTTCCTCTCTTCCTCTTCCTTTGATGAATATATTAAATGGAGGTGCTCACGCTTCTTTTAGTATCGACTTTCAAGAAATTATGATTATTCCCTTTGCTTCTTCCTTTAAAGAAGCATTACGTATGGGAGATGAAGTATTTTTTGCTCTTGGAAATATTTTAAAGGAAAGAGGATATAGTTTAGCAAAAGGAGACGAAGGAGGATATGCCCCTCTTCTTTCTTCTAATGAAGAAGCATTAAAACTTGTTATGGACGCGATTTGTAAAGCTTCTTATATTCCTGGAAAAGATATCTTCTTAGCTATTGATTTTGCTTCTAGTGAATTCTATAATCCTAAAGAAAAGATATATCATCTTAAAAGAGATGGTAAGACCTATTCTTCTTTAGAATTTGTTAATAATTTTATTTCTCCTTTACTTACAAAATATCCCCTTCTTTCCATAGAAGATCCCCTTAGTGAAGACGATTGGGAAGGATGGACATATCTTCACGACATCTTCTTTAACCGTGTACTAATTGTCGGTGATGATTTATTTGTCACTTCCAAAGAACGTCTTGCAAAAGGAATTGAAAATAAAGCAGCCAATGCAATTCTCATAAAGCCAAATCAAATTGGAACGTTAAGTGAAACCCTAGAAACGATTAAACTCGCTCAAAAGAACGGCTTGACGTATATTATCTCCCATCGCTCTGGAGATAGTGAAGATACCTTTATCGCGGATTTATCTGTTGCAACCTCTTCTTCCTTTATCAAAAGTGGTTCTTTATCTAGAAGTGAAAGAGTCAGTAAATACAACCGTCTCCTTTCGATTGAAAATGAAATAAGTAGTTCTGTTGATAATATTAATTTAATTTCCGATAATCTCCCTTTTAAATATAGGAAGTAACATAAAATAACAAGTTTGTTAAAGAACTTGTTTTTTTATTCACAAAGAAGCCATAAAAATATAAAATTAATGTAGGTGAATGAATATGAAAGCAAGTAAAATTATAACTATATTAAGCGTTACTCAATTAATATTTATGATGGCTTCTTGTTCTCTTTTTACGCCTAAATACAAAAATTTAAAAAAAGAGAATGATATTCACACTAAAGAAGAATTATTAAACTCTACTTTACGGATAGAAATGACAATCACTAAAAAGATTCCTTTTATAGGAGAAACTATCTCTACAAGTTTTGGTTCTGGTGTCATATTTTATGAAGATAATTCTCGCTATTACGCTTTAACTAATAATCATGTCATCTTTAAAATGAATGGATTTGATAATCCAAAATACTCTGTTGTAGACAATAAGGGGATAGAAAGAAAAGCTAAAGTAGAAAAATCTGCTTCTTCTTATGATCTAGCTGTCGTTTCTTTTGAAAAAGATGATTATCAATATAATGTGGTTCATATTAATGAAACAAATCCTGTTGTTGGGACATATGTATCCGCTATAGATAATAATTTTATTAGCACTTCGGGAACAATATCTAAATATGAACCAGGTCAAGAATTAAGTGGCACTATTAACGCCTCAACTAATGTTAAATTTGATGTAATCTCCGCTTCAACCTATGTCCATCCTGGATCAAGTGGCGGTATTTTATATGACGATGATTTTAATCTTGTAGGGATTGTATACGCCTCTTGTTCCTATTCTACTGGCGAATTTATTTGTTCTTACTCAATTCCATGTGAAAAAGTTATATCTTTCCTTAAGAATGCATAAAAAAAATTATTTTAGAGTGAATATAAAAAAGAAAAACAAATTGTTTTTCTCTTTAAATTTTATGTTCCTTAAGATAATCCTTATATCCTTGAGTCAAGGAAAATCCTTTATTGTAATGATGTCCAACACGTTGTTCTTCTGGAGGTAGTTTCATATAATCTCCAAATAGCCATTTCAAATATCCATCATAATCCTTAGGGCAATTTACTTCGATATCTTCAAATTGAATCTTTACTCCCTTTCCAAAAAAGGCAGAAGGCATCGCTTCTTTAGTAGGAGATTTGCCTAAGCAATTAGCAATCATCACACTCTCATCAAATTTTGGATTAACCATCAATTTATCCACCCATTTATTTCTTAAATGGAAAAGGTTAAGCCAACAAGTCAATAAAGCGACAAGATTAAAAAATAAATCTTTGATGATAGTTCCTTTTTTTGGTTTTCTAAAAAGGGAAGGTAGATACATCATCCATACATTAAACCAAAAATAATATAATTTGCGAGCAAACTTTTTAGATGGTTTCATTTTGTTAGATATACCATCAAGAGGAAATATATCGATCCAAACGCCATGATTAATACGATGATATTTATAATAAGATTCAATAAATGTAGTACGAGAATCTCTTAATTTTCCATAATTATAGATATAATGAGGATCAGTTTTATAATTTTGAATAAAACAATAAGATGGGAGTTGATCTTGCATCTTCATAAATTTTTCATAGTCTTCTCTTGGCATAGCAACATCGATATCATCATCCCAAGGAATAAAACCTTTATGACGCACACATCCTAAAGCTGAACCGCCAACCATAAAGTAACGAAGATTATTTTTTTCGCATACTTTTACAAATTCTTTCAATAAATTTAATTCGACTTTTTGTATTTCATTCATGGCTTTTCACTTCTTTCACATAGAAGATTATCATTTTTTATCTCAAATAACAAGAAATACAATTTCATTTATCTAATATTAATTTTTTTTGCATAGATTATATAGAAAATTTTTATAAATCGTTTTACTATTGTAAGAAAGGAAGTAAACTCTATGAATAAAAAATTAATTATAATATCACTATTATCTTTATCATTAATATGTTCATGCGGAACAAAAAAGGAGACTTCTACAAGCAGTAGTTCATCTTCAAATGATGTATCCAGTATTTCTTCTACCTCTTCTTCAGAAGCACCTCTTTTATATAAAGAAGAAGTGGATCTAGCTTATGGAGGTCATGAGAGAAATAAATTAAATATATATATTCCTAAAAACAAAGCGTCTAATGGTCTAGTACTTTTTATTCATGGAGGGGCATGGATCAGTGGAGATAAAAAAGATTATATTGATTCATGCAAATTCTATTCTTCATATGGATACTTAAGCGCGACGATGAATTATCGTTATGCTAGTGAAGATGTGACATGTGAAAATATTCTTGAAGACATAACCTCCGCGATAAAATTTATTAAAAATTATGTATCTTTTTATGACATAGATCTAGATGGATTAATGTTAGGAGGTCATTCAGCGGGAGGTCATCTGTCTTTACTTTATGGTTACAAATGTAAAGATATTTCTCCAGTACCAGTCAAAGGAATTATTTCTCTTGCTGGGCCTACTGATTTAACGCACGAATCATATTATACAAGTGAAACAAAAGATTTAGCTTATGGAATTTTTTCTTATTTAATTGGCGATAAACTTAATGAAGAAAATAAAGAAAGTAAAAGAGAGTTACTCGAAAGCATCTCTCCTCTATATTATGTTTCTTCAGACTGTGCCCCAACTCTAATTGTTCAAGGCGATGAAGATCTAATCGTCAACTGTGAAAATTCCTACCTTTTAGCGGATAAATTAAAAGCTAACAATGTTCCTTATGAATTAATAATTTTTCCTCATTCTGGTCATATGTTGTCTGGAGATGAAGAAAAACTAAACGAAACATATAGTAAGATCGGTAGTTTTATCGTCGCTGCCTTATAGCTTTATTGATGCATTTTCATTGCATCTTCATACATTTTAATTAAAGCATCAATAGATTTTTTAATATGGTATTTTTCACCCATTCCATAATATTTTTTTGCTTCTTCTTTTCTTTCCTCTTCATGTTCAATCCAATAATCAATTTTAGAAGCAAGTTCCTTGGCATCTCTATTTTTAAATGTGCTTTTTTCACTTAAAGCAAATTGTGAAGTCGCGGTAATATCTCCCTTGGCAATTAAAGGAACAATGCCACTTTGGATTGCCTCCATACAAGACATCCCCTCAACTTCGATCATAGCACAATGTATATATAAATCTGTTTGTTCATATATTTTTTCTAATTCTTCTAATGAATAAAAGCCAAATATTGGTTTATATTTAACAATACCTTTTTTATAAAGTTTATCCGCTTCTTTATTTAGTTTTTTATCTAAAGGTCCTCTTCCTGCAAGAATAAGGCGAATTTTAGAAGCATAAGTAGAATATTTCATTGCCTTTAAAACTGTGATTTGATCTTTTTCCACAGAATATCTTCCTGATGTCACAATAGTAATAGTACCATCTTCGCTTCTTTCATGTTCTTTAAATGGTTTAGTAGAAGGAAGCATACCATTTGATATAACTCTTAATTCAGGTTTAAATTTCCACTTTATTAATCTTTCTTTAACATTTTCAGTTGGACATTGAATAATATCGCTTTTATTAAAAACAGTATCTCTCCATAAGCGCATCGTCGCATTATTAATTGCTTTAGTCTTGTTTAGATGAACAGAAGCAAATAGATTTTCTGGATGGAGATGATACGT
>JBJFEV010000134.1:0-5194 GCA_051891155.1 Bacilli bacterium | reverse complement strand
GAAAAACCATCTTTAGGACTATCTCCATCCCTAAAGGAAATGGGGATTTCTATTATTAGATTAAAAACAGGTACACCTCAAAGAATCAAAGCCTCTTCCATTGATTATTCAGTATTAGAACCCCAATATGGAACAAAAGGTAATTTAGCCTTCTCTTATGAAACTAAAGAATACGTTCCATTAGACAAACAAATTGTATGCTATTTAACATATACAAATGAAAAAACTCATCAAATTATTAAAGATCATTTACAAGATTCAGGAAGATTTGGAGGAATTGAAAACGAGGAAGGTGAACTAAATCCTTTAGAAGGTGTAGGGCCTCGCTATTGCCCTTCTATTGAAGATAAAATCGTTCGTTTTAGTGATAAACCTCGCCATCAATTATTTATCGAACCAGAATCTATCCATACTGATTTAATATATCTACAAGGTTTTTCCACCTCTATGCCTGAAGAAGTGCAAGAGGAAATGGTTCATTCATTAAAAGGATTAGAGCATGCCGAAATTGTCAAATACGCATATGCTATTGAATATGATGCAATTGCTTCTTTTGAATATGATTATACCCTAGAATTAAAGAAATATTCTTCTCTCTATATCGCTGGTCAAATATGTGGAACTTCTGGGTATGAAGAAGCTGCCGGACTTGGTTTAATCGCCGGAATCAATGCCGCTTTAAAAATTTTAGGAAAGGAACCTTTGATATTAAGAAGAGATCAAGCCTATATTGGCGTTATGATTGATGATTTAGTCTCAAAAGGCACTAAAGAGCCTTATCGTTTACTTTCTTCGCGCGCTGAGTATCGTTTATTGATGCGTCACGATAATGCTGATTTACGATTAAGAGATATCGGTCACGAAATCGGTTTAGTAAGCGATGAAGTTTATAATGACTTTTTAAAGAAGCGAGAAACTTTAAAAATAGCCAAGCAAATTATGGATACCACCTATATGGGTATGAAAGAAGATTTTGTCCTTTATATGCATAGCTTAGGTTATGATAAATATGTAGGAGGACCAAGCGCTTCTTCAATTTTAAAAAGGCCTAATGTCAAATTAGCGGATTTAAAAAAATATGTAGATGGATTACCACCTTTAGACGAAACTAGCGAGTTCCAACTAGAAGTTATGATCAAATATGAAGGATATATAGAAAAAGAAAAGAAAGATGCCGAAAGACTTGCCAAACTTGAAAAAGTAAAAATTCCTGAAGGTATTTCCTTTTCTTCACTAGATGGGCTTCGTTTAGAAGCACGTCAAAAACTTGATTTAGTTCGTCCTCATACTATAGGTCAAGCTAGTAGAATATCAGGGGTGAATCCAACTGATATAGAAATGTTATTACTACACATAAAGAAAGGTGTTTAAAAAATGAAAAAGGAAGATTTTTATGTCAAATTAGAAAAAAAAGGGCTTATTTTATCTTCTAAACAAAAAGAAAACCTTCAAAAATATTATCTTTTATTATGTGAGTATAATAAAGTGATGAATTTAACAGGTATTGTCGAAGAAGAGGAAGTATATGAAAAACATTTTTATGATTGTCTTCTTTTCTCTTTTAAATATTCGTTAGATAATAAATATGGAATCGATGTTGGTTCAGGCGCTGGCTTTCCTGGTCTAGTACTTGCAATATGTTATCCAAAATTGACAATCGATTTACTAGAGCCTTTAAACAAACGTTGTTCATTTTTAAATAAAGTGATTGAGGAATTACAATTAACCAATGTTAAAGTCATCAATGAACGTTCCGAAATATATTGTATAAAAAATGAAGAAAAATATGATTTTGCCACTGCAAGAGCGGTTGCTAAACTTAATATTTTATTAGAAATAAGCGCTAAAATGATTAAGATTGATGGTTATTTTATCGCTTTAAAAGGAAAGATTGCTAAAGAGGAAATTTTAGAAGCAAAAGATGCTATAGATATTTTAGGATTCAATCTTGATTTTGTTCAAGAAACAAAATTACCATCTTTTGAAGATGATAGAACCAATATTTTCCTAAAAAAAATAAAAAAAACACATAGTAAATATCCTCGTAACTATGGTCAAATAAAAAAACATCCATTATAGAAAGGAGCAATGAGTTATGTCAAAAATTATCGCGGTTGCCAATCAAAAAGGCGGAGTTGGAAAAACTACTACCGCTATATCTCTTGCGGGAGCTTTTGTTCATTTTGGAAAAACTTGTCTTCTTATCGATATGGACCCACAAGGTAACTGTGGAAGAGGAGTCGGGGTTGATTCTACTTCCCTACAAAAAACGATCACCGATGTATTAGTAGGAAGTAGCGACATCAATAAGATTATTAGAAAAACACAAACTCCAAATATTGATTTATTACCAGCAAACTTGAAGCTTGCTATGATTGAATCACATATTCAAGGCGCTTCTCAACCTTTTTATCTATTAAAATCAGCTTTAAAAAACCTAAATAAAAATTACGATTACATCATTATTGATTGTCCTCCTTCACTTGGATTACTTTGTCTTAATGCTTTATGCGCAGCTAATTCGGTATTAATACCTGTTCAATGTGAATATTTTGCTTTAGAAGCAGTCGCTCAAATATTATCAACAATTTCTAAAGTACAAAATAAATACAATAAAAATCTTGAAATACTTGGTTTCTTAATGACTATGTATGATGCACGTGTTAGACTTGCTACTGAAGTAACAAGCGAAATAAGAGGCTTGTTCCAAGAAAAAACATTTAACACAGAAATTCCTCGTAACGTATCTATCGCCGAAGCAGCAGCAAGAGGAAAACCTATCATTTTCTTTAGACCAACCGCTACAGGATCTCAAGCCTATATTTCTCTTGCAAAGGAAATTTTAGCAAATGAGTAAGTCTAGTAGAAAATCCTTAAAGGATTTAATAAAAGAATATGAAAATAATGATGTTATCTCTTCAATAGAGCAAGATTATCAAACACAAAGAAGAGAGACCATGCCACTTGAGAAAATTCGTTTTAATCCTTTTTCTTCTCATCAATTCTTTTCTGATAAAAGATTAAAAGATTTAACCGACTCCATCAAAAACAATGGTGTAGTTAATCCAATTCTTGTAAGAGAAGGAAAAAATGGATATTACGAAGTATTGTCGGGATATAAAAGATTTTATGTTGCAAAAAAACTACATTTAGCTACTATACCTGTTGTTATAGCCGATATCAGTGATAATTTAGCTATCTTTATGGTATTATCACGTGGTCATAAAAAATTACATGATAATATCTTAAATAAAACTTATACCTATTTAACATTAACTAAAGATTATCATGTAAAAAGAGGCGATATTGCCTTAATTTCCAAACAATCTATCTCTCAAGTAAATAATATCCTTCGTTTAGCTTCTTTAGATGACGAAGTTAAATTAGCTTTAAAAAAGGAAAAGATTTCTTATGGACAAGCACGTGTTCTTGTCGGTTTAGACGAGCCTACACAAAAAGAATTATTAAATAAAATGATAAATGGTAACGTATCAGTAAGAGAAATTGAACGTATTGTAAAAAAATTAAAAAAACCTGATAAATATCAAGATATAGTTGCAGAACTGGCTTCTTCTCATAATTGTGAAATTAATATTACCGAAAAAAACATTACTATTAAATTTAAAACAAGAAGTGAATTAGAAGCATTCATTGATACGATCAAAGAGATGAGGGATTAAATTATGATTTCTACTAAAGGAAGATACGCTCTTAGAGCTATGATTGATATTGCAAGATATAGTTCAGCGGATAATCTAGTAACAATAAAAGATATTTCTAAAAGAGAAAATATATCAGTAAAATATTTAGAGCAAATTATTTCATCAATGATTCATGGGGGCTTACTTCTTTCTGTAAGAGGAAATAACGGAGGATATCGCCTCGCTAAAAACTCTGCAAAGATTACAGCCTATGATGTTTTAATGGCTTCAGAAGGAACACTTGCTCCTGTTCAATGTTTAGTCGATGAAGATAATAAGTGTGAACGCTGTTCTTTTTGTTCAACGATAGGTTTTTGGAAAGGATACTACAAAACAATAAAAGATTATCTTTCTTCCAAAACTCTGCAAGATTTTGTTGATGAAATTAATGTTGATAATTATTCTATTTAAAGTCAAATAAGATAACAAAATTAAAAAAGTTATCTTTTTTTATTGTAATATCTTTTGAAGAGTATATAATACCTAGTAAAGAGGTAGGAATACTATGAAATATATTAAATTAGATTTTCGATGTAGCATATATTTATGTATTATAAATAAGATTAATTTAAAAATAAAACAATAGAAAAGGAGAATATTAAAATGGCTATATATAAATCAATTAGTGAATTAGTTGGAAATACTCCATTAGTTCAAATCAATAAAAGTAATAACACAAAAGCAAATATTTTTGTAAAAGTAGAATATTTCAATCCAACAGGATCAGTAAAAGACAGAATTGCTAAAGCAATGATTGAAGATGCAGAACAAAAAGGATTAATTAACAAAGATACTTTAATTATAGAACCAACTTCAGGTAATACCGGCATCGGTTTAGCAGCAATTGCAACCTCAAAAGGTTATAAGACCATAATCGTTATGCCTGATACTATGTCTATCGAAAGAAGAAATCTTATGAAAGCATATGGCGCTAAAGTAGTTCTTTCTGAGGGAAGTAAAGGTATGAAAGGAGCTATTGAAAAAGCTAATGAATTAAAAGAAGCTAATCCTAATTCCTTTATTCCAGGTCAATTTAATAATCCTAGCAATCCTTTAGCTCACTATTTAACAACTGGTCCAGAAATTTATAATGATTTAGAAGGAAAAGTTGATGTTCTTGTAGGAGGTATTGGTACTGGAGGTACCATAAGTGGTACTGGTAAATACCTAAAAGAAAAAAATCCTGCTTTGAAAGTAATCGGTGTTGAACCTGCTTCATCTCCAGTACTTACAAAAGGTCAAAGTGGGCCTCATAAAATCCAAGGAATCGGTGCTGGTTTCGTCCCTGATACATTAGATAGAAGTATTCTTGATGAAGTAATAACAGTTGAAAATGAAGATGCCTTTGCTTATAGCAGAAAGTTATCTCATAATGAAGGTATACTTGTGGGTATATCATCTGGGGCTGCTTTTAAAGCCGCTCTTGAAGCTGCCCAAAGAGAAGAATACAAAGGAAAAAATATCGTCGTCATACTTCCAGATGGAGGAGATCG
>JBJFEV010000133.1:0-5227 GCA_051891155.1 Bacilli bacterium | reverse complement strand
ATAAAACTAAGTGTATATATTAATAAAATTAATATACTATTGATAATAAATATAAATAAATATGAAATTTTCTTTATCTCGACATTCAATAATGTCTTTACAAAAAATAAAGAAGTAAGTCCTATACTACCTAGAAGTAAAACGGTTAAATCTATGTATATATTCATCTTATCACCATATAAACTTTAAAATTAAAAAAGTGCGAATTGTGTCGCACTTTTATATAGGTGATTAATTAATAATTATTTTGATCAAAATTATTATCTTCGCTTTCACTTTCTTCATTTGAAGAAGATTCAATATCTAATAAGAAGCTTGGTAAGATAGAATCATTTCCTGATACTGGTTCTTCAACTTCAGCAACGGTTTCTTGTTCTCTTACAATTTTCTTAATAGATGATACATCATCTTCTGGAACATAATCAGAATCAAAATCAGTAGCGATAACAGAAATCAACATTTGATCATTTAATTCTGGATTTTGTTGTACACCGAATATGATATTGACATCTGCACCTGCCGCTTCAGTAATATAGGTGATAGCATCTTGCGTTTCATCAAGTGTAACTCCTGATCCACCAGTAACATTAATAATAGCGGAATGTGCCCCTTTAATAGAAGCTTCTAACAAAGGAGATGCAATAGCGTTTGTTGCAGCATCAACCGCTTTATTAGGACCTGAACCCATACCAAAGCCAATGAGAGCAACACCTCTATTTAATAATGTGGCCTTGATATCAGCAAAATCTAGATTAATTAAACCTGGTAATAAGATTAAATCTGTAATTGTTTTAACAGATTGAGCAAGCACTCGATCAGATTCATGGAATGCATCTGCGATAGATTTATTTCCATTCATCATCATCAATTTATCATTTGAAACAATAATAATTGAATCAACTTCTTCCTTTAAAGCCGCTAAACCCTCAACCGCTTTAGCTTTACGAGAGTTACCTTCAAAACCAAAAGGACGAGTTACAATGGCAATTGTTAAAGCTCCTGCTTCACGAGCAACTTTAGCGATAACTGGCGAAGCACCAGTTCCAGTTCCGCCCCCCATACCAGCAGCGATAAAGACCATATTAGCGCCTTGTACTATTTCTTTTAAATCTTCAATGGATGATTCAGCTGCTTTACGACCAATTTCAGGATTTCCTCCAGCACCTAATCCTTTTGTAAAATCTCTACCTAAAACGTAACGATGTTCTGCTTTAGAAGTTGCTAAAGCTTGGGCATCAGTATTTACAACCCAGAAATCAATACTTTTAATTGATTCTTCAATCATTTGATTTACTGCATTATTTCCGGCTCCACCTACACCTATAACTACAATTTTTGCATATGATTCAAATGCATCAAAATTAAATTCTTGCATAACTTACCTCTTTCTATAATTCTTCTTCAATACGATACGATGATGTATTGCTCTTAGCATTCTTTGCTTTTTCTCCACCTACTCGAGAAACACTAGTCTTTATATAGGCATCCTCTTCTTTTTTGGACAAATACTTATCTGCATAACATATCATACCCAAACAATTTTGGAATGATTTATCTCTCGCACCAAAACTATAAGGATTAAAATCAAGGACTTGAATTCCTTGAACTTTTTGTTCTAATAAATTCTTTAACCCATAAAGTTTAGATCCTCCACCAGTCAAAATAATTGGATTAATCGTGTGATCAATGCTTGACCAAGCGTTGATTTTATTACCAATTGAAGAGACCAATGGATCAATCGCTTCGCGGATGACACTCGAAATATCTTTTATTGAATATTTACCATAAACCGGACATTTAAATGATGGTTCTATATCCATTCCATATTTTTCTTTTAACATTTTAGCTTCTTTAAAGGAAAGCCGAAGTTTATCGCTCAATGATTGAGTTATTTTATCTCCACCAAAATTAAAGCAAGCATTTTGAACAATTAGACCACGGCTTATCAATGTTAAAATAGATATTTTGGCACCGATATTTAACAAATAATATGTTGAAGGAATACGTTCGTTTTTTGGTAAATACATAGATGCCGCTAAAGGAGATATAACTACTTGTCTTACCAATAATGAAGCATCTGTACATGCTTTGATATAACCTTCAACTAATCTATTTTCTAATCCATAAATGGAAGCATGAACAGTTAATTGAGAAGATATTTTACCAAGAGGTGGTTCATATAAAACCTCGTTATTATTAAGCACATACTTATAAGGAATCACATCCACGATTCTTGTCGTTTCATTAAATTTAATCTTTCTTAATTGAGAAAGACAATTATTTATATCATGTTGTACAATACGATTATTTATATCGATGGTAGTGCATGTAGTACTTTCTCGAGCAAAACATAATCCCATAGGAGGTACGGCTAATACCACTTCTTTGATTTTTATTTTAAGAGCTTCATTTGTAGAACTAATTACACTTTTAATTGCCATAGTCAAGGCATCTGAAGGTTCGACAAATCCATCTTTTAAGGCATCTACATTCGTTTCAATAGCATGCAAAACTCTCACTAGTCCTTCGTATACAAAACCATATACAAGACGAACAGATCTTGAGCTTATCTCTAAAGCACAGTAGTGCTTATTTATTTGTTCATTTTCCATAAATAACCTCCTTGTCTAAAAATTTGTTGTTATTCAACAATATCTCTATCTAAAGAATACGTTTTTTCTTTTTGATTGTAACGGACAATTATTGAATAAAAATTTCTATTGTACAATTCTGTTTTTTCTTCTTCCTCAACAATAAATTGATTAAAATCCGCTTTGCCAATTGAGGATTCAAAAACATCATAAATAACTTCAACATGTTCATCTGAAAATAATTCAGTAAATGTTGAAATATCGCTATCAAAATCATCAAAAAATTTTACACGATAATAGTATTCATCATTTCCAGAATAGAGATAAACACAATCCCAGAATCCCTCTTCAACATCGAAAAAAGCAATTTTTTGTCTTACGTTTTCACTAGCATTTATCCAAATTTGATTAAAATGGTTTAGTTGATTAAAAGTCAAATTAATTGGATTGAAGTCAGCTTTATATGTTTTTTCTAGATTGCTCTCTAGAAAGGAACCATATAGTTCATTATTAATCATATCATCAGTAACTTCTTCACCATTAGACAAATAATACTTTCCATCATGGTAACAGACAGGCGCTATTTCATCGATTTGAATTTTTAAACCAAAGAAGTCGCATTGGACTTTGGAATTATCAATTAATGGATGATTATCTAAAAGTTCCTTAACTTCTTTTGTATCGATAGAATAAAGCGATGTCTTTTTAGTCAAATGAGCGATTTCAAGAACATCAGATGAAGATAAATAAATATTCCCTTCTAATTTGTAATTTGAAACTTGGCTTATTGGAGCAAAGAAATATAAAACAACCATACAAAAAACTAAAACAATACATGCTAGTTTAACAATAAACACAGTTTTTGCTTTGTTTTTTCTAATAATAAGTTTTTCTTCAAAAGATAATTTTGAATCCTTCTTCATTAATTTCTCCCCACTTATTCAATAATTTCAATTTCTTTTTCCAAATCAAAACCTAATTTATTATATAATAATAAACTAGTGCTTTCAATCAGTTTTAGTATATTTTCATAGTGGACATAGGGAGTTATTGATAAAAAATTACCATGAATAGATGAAAACTTACATTTTGAAGAAAAATTTATCAAATTATTTTCAGTGGATATAAGTTTGCCTATAGGCAAAAAATTTACATTTTGAAAAGTGGAACCAAAAGATTTTACTTTATAGTCTTGAGTGGATAATTTCTTATATTCAAAAAAAGATATTATTTGCGATAAATCGTGTGATGAGGTTCTTTTGCGAAAATACGCTCTAAAGATGAAATACGATTCATTTTTCAGCGAGGAAGAGTGATAAGAAAAAATAATTTCCTCTCTTTTTATTATTTTGTATTTACCATCATTTGTAATTACTTCAACAAACAATAAATCATCTGCGATATTTTTACCATAAGCACCAGCATTGGTTACTAATGCGCCACCTAAAAGGCCTGGAATTAAAGATAAAGTATAAAAAGAAGAAATATTAAATTTCATAGAAAAAGACGCTAAAAACGATAAGCTTACACCTGATTCACATACGATATATTCATCTTCAACTTCAATTCTCTTGCCAACAAATTTAATAAAAAAACCATCATAATAATCAAAAGAAAACAAAGTATTGGAGGTGTTTCCTATATATTTAATCTTCTTTTCTTCTAGAATTTTTTCTTGCACTTTGTTTACATCACTAGTTTTTAGAAAACCTTTAGTCAATCCTCCCACACCAACATAGGATATTTCTTCAGTACAATAAGGATATTTATCAAGCATACTTTTTTAATTCCTCATAGATAGTTTGGCAAGAATTAATGGTTGGTAATTGTATGTGTTTTAAATATATTTTGTATCGAAAATCTTCGTTTTCAAATTGATTAATTTTCTCTAAAATAGTTCTTTCATCATAATCTTTTTCCTTGATTATCAAGCAAAAATCTTTTAAAGATTCGGCATTTTTAGTTTGATGGTTTCTTTTTACATGAAGTGAAGGTATAACAACAAATGGAATGCGTGTTTTCATAATTTCTTTTAAGGTAGTCGCACCTCCTCTTGTAAAAATTAAATCATAATTATAAATATCTTTTTCTACATCTAAAAAAGATACACAAAAGTTATCATTGTTATTAGTATGCACATTTTTACCGCATACAATCGTGATATGATATTTTGTGTTATTTTTTGCAAATTTAATTGTTTTTTCTAAAAGAATTGAAGATCCTAACGAGCCAAAAATAAATAAAATATTTCTTATATTTTTTACATATTTTTTGGGGAAAAATCGATCAGCGCTTGGTGAGGAAGCATAAATTGTTTTCTTGCCTTCTATTGGAAAAGAAGTAAACATCTTTTTACATAGTGGATAACATGCCTTATTCGAATCTCCTACCATAACATTTTGTTCATGAATAAATATATTTTTTGGGTGAAGGAAATAAGTTACATAGAAAGAGATAAAACCTCCAAAAACTATAGTTACATCAAAATCCTTTACCATCTTTTTGCACTTTGTATTAATCATTAATGATTTGATGTTTTTTATTGATTTTTTAAATGAATTTGGTATGGTTAGAAATATTGTCTTACCAAAAAATAATTCCTCTTCCATCTGTCCTTTTATTCCCATAAAAGTTAC
>JBJFEV010000132.1:0-5256 GCA_051891155.1 Bacilli bacterium | reverse complement strand
ATAGCTTGAGAAGATAAAGAAGGAAAAATAGAGGCATTATTATAGTCAGATATAGCTACATAAGGCAAATTTTTCTTTATAGAATTAGCGATAATATCTTCTACTTTAAGTGCGGATGAAAGAAAAGAATATCCTGAGTATACATGCAAAGGAATATAATTCATAAAACCACCACCTTTTTTTATTATATAAAAAAGAATAATGATAAAAAAGTATTTTCTTTTATTTATAATTGCAGTTGTTTTCGCTAAACTTTATAATAAGGGCAAGTAAAGGTGATGTTATGAAAAAAATTACTGATAAAGGTCAATTGATATTTTGTTTGATAATGACAAGCGGATTGTTTATCTTATTTTCTTTTGATTTATTTTATAAAGCAAGTGATGGAAGTAAGTATTCCTTTTATGAAATGATGGGAAGAATTTCATCTTCAGGTATTGTGCTATGGGTGTGCACCTTCTTATTAATAGCGATAGTTCTAATTTTCAGCTTTATACAATCATTCATTACTCATAAAAAGAACGGATATACATTGATAAAAGAAATTACTAGTATTGCGGTGATGATAATCTTATGTTTGGAGATAAAATTCATCAATAAACTTACTTTAGCGTATTCCCACATCGATACTATTAATTATTGGATAGTTATTCTTTTTGCAATTATTTATCCTTTAGGACTATATATTTGTGATTATGTTCATTCTGTAATAACCGCGAAATAGGTTTAAAAAATAAAAATGAGGATTTCTTATAGAAAAAAATAGAGAAAAATAAAAAAATTGTTGATTTTAAAGTAATTATTACTTATAATTCACATTGGTTGAAGTTATAGTGCTTCAGAAGGGGTGATCATAAATGCCAAAAACAGTTGTACGTGACAATGAATCATTAGATGATGCATTACGTAGATTCAAGAGACAAGTTAACAAAGCTGGTACACTCGCTGAAGTACGTAAACACGAATGTTATTTAAAGCCAGGACTAAAAAGAAAAATGAAGTCCGAAATGGCTCGTAGAAAATCTTATTAATAAGAGATGAACAAAGATTGGTTTTTCCAATCTTTTTTTCAATTTATGGAGAACTATTATGATAATAAATATTTCAAATGATCTTACATATAATACAGAAACAGAAGCTCTTTCTTTTCAAGAAATAGAAATTGGTTATGTTAATATCTCATGTTGCGATAAAAAGGCAGAAATGTATATATTTATCGAAGAAGAATATCGTTTTCATCATTATGCGACAGAAACATTAAATGTCTTAATCAAGGAGTATCTATTAAAAGAAGATATTGAAAGAGTTGTTTTATATGTAGAAAATTTCAATCGACCTGCTTTAAATTTAATGGGAAAATTAAATGTTCAATATGTGTATTTTGATGAAGAATCAAATGAGCATATATACGCTGCTAACAAAGAACAATTCTTTACAAAAACTAAAGAAAAGAAAGAATATTTCGATACTTATGATATTAATATGAACAAAGTAAATTTTACCTGGGAACGAGGAAAAAAATATCCTTCTTCTTTATATCATATCGTCGTTAGTGTTTTGATTGTAAATAAAGATAAAACGATACTAGTAACTCTTAGAAATCCAGATAAAACCCATCCATTATGTTATGAGATAACTACTGGTTCAGTGTTGCAAGGTGAAACTCCACGTCAAGGTGCTGTTAGGGAAGTGAAAGAAGAGATCGGTATCACTTTAAAAGAAAGTGATTTAATAGAATTTGGTCGTGAAGTGATTGAAGATATGCATGTATTATCCTACGTGGCATTTCTAGATTTAGATGATTATCATATCGTTTTAGAAGAAGATGAGGTAGTTGATTATGCGCTGCTATCATTTAATGAATTTGCACAAATTATTGAGCATAAGGATTTTCATCCATTAAATAGAAAAACAATAAATAACTCTAAAAAGAAATTAAACGAAATAATAAGCAGGCATTTTTCTTCTTAAAAAAATAGGCACAATAGAATAGTATTCTATTGTGTTTTTTTGTAATGAAAAAAATTAACCAAATGTTATAAATTATATTTTTATAAATATAAAAATTTATTATTGCACGCTAAAAGAAGTTAATATATAATTATTCCGTTGTTTAACAATACTAAACAAATTATTTAAAATTGAAAAACTTTTTGTGAGGTGATGCTCTATATATGGAAATTGGTAAACGCATTAAAGATTTAAGAATTCTTCTTGACTTAACACAAGAGGAATTAGCCTCTCGTTGTGAGTTGACTAAAGGTTTTATTTCTCAATTAGAAAATGATTTAGTTGAACCTTCTTTATCAACTCTAGAGGATATTGTTAATGCATTAGGAACAAATTTATCCGATTTTTTTCTAGATGAAAATAATAATGAAAAGATTGTTTTTAAAAAAGATGATTATTTTGAAAAAATAACATCCTCTTATTCTTTGACATGGCTTGTTAATAATTCGCAAAAAAATGAAATGGAACCTGTTCTTGTTACATTGCAACCTTGCAGTGAAACAGAGGTGGATCATCCTCATGAAGGACAAGAATTTGGGTATATTATCGAAGGAGAATTAGTTTTATGCATCGATAAGAATAAATATAGAGTAAAAAAAGGTGAATGCTTCTACTTTGATTCAAATAAGAATCACTATTTAAAAAATGTTAAAGATAAGATTTGTAAAGTCATTTGGGTTTCTAGCCCACCAAATTTTTAAGGAGGAAATAAAATGGGTGAAAATGAAAAAATTATCGAACTAAAAAATGTAAACAAAATATTTGGTGATCATGCTGCTGTTAGTGATTTCAATCTTTATGTTAATAAAGGTGAATTTGTAACTTTTTTAGGTCCATCTGGATGTGGAAAATCTACCACACTAAGAATGATCGCGGGCTTTGAAATTCCAACTAGTGGAGAAATATTATTAAATGGTAAAGATATTTCTTCTTTACCACCTTATAAAAGACCAATTAATACTGTCTTCCAAAGATACGCTTTATTTCCTCATTTAGATGTTTATGGAAATATTGCTTTTGGTTTAAAACTAAAAAAAGTACCAAAACAAGTCACCAATAGAAAAGGTGAAACTATTACTAAAATGGTTAAATTAAGCCAAAAAGAAATTGATGAAAAAGTTACTAGAGCATTAAAAATTGTTGATTTAGAAGAATTTGAATGGAGAGATATTTCTACTTTATCTGGTGGTCAACAACAACGTGTCGCAATCGCTAGAGCTATTGTTAATGAACCTGAGATTCTTTTGCTTGATGAGCCTCTTGGTGCATTAGATTTGAAGATGAGAAAAGAGATGCAAATTGAATTGAAAGAAATGCATAAGAAATTAGGTATTACTTTTATTTATGTTACTCACGATCAAGAAGAAGCTTTAACAATGTCTGATACAATCGTTGTAATGAAAGATGGAGAAATTCAACAAATTGGACGTCCAACAGATATTTATAATGAACCAAAAAATGCCTTTGTTGCTGACTTTATTGGCGAATCAAATATTTATACTGGTATCATGAGCGATAAGAAGAAAGTAAAATTCTTAGGAAAAGTCTTTAAATGCATTGATGAATTCCCTAAAAATGAAAAGGTTGATGTTGTAGTTCGTCCAGAAGATGTAATCATTACCAAAAAAGGTGAAGGCGATGTAGATGGAAATCTTGTGAGCAAAGTATTTAAAGGCGTTCACTATGAATATACAATCATGGTTGGTAATTGGGAAGTTATTGTCCAATCTACTATCGATTATGCTGTCGACCAAATTGTTGGTATTCAAATTGGAGAAGACGCTATTCACATTATGGGTAGAACTATGTCCACTAATAAGTTTGAAGGATACATTGATAATAAAAACAATGTCGTTTTTGCAGATGGTACTTGGGAAGTTGATGTCACTACTTTACTTGAAGGTTCAACATTAGATGATGAAGGATATTTAGTCGATAAATTAGGAAAAAAATACGACTTAAAAAATGCTGATGTAGACGTAGAAATCGGATTTAATGATATTGAATTATTCGATAATGATGAAGATGGTGTCGTCTGTGGTGAAGTCGTTCAATTGATTTATAAAGGCGACCATTATCAAGTAGTGGTAAGAACTGAAAGCGATGATGATTTTGTCTTAGATACAGAATTTACATATAACGAGAATGATAAGGTTAGTGTTAAGGTTGATCCTAGTAAAATTAAGATTAAATTAAAAGGAGATATCGCCTACTATGAAATTTAGATTTCAAAGAAAATACTTATCAATTCCTTATCTATTATTCTTATTACTTTTTGTTGTAGTTCCTGTTTTTGTAATTATTTATTATGCATTTACGAACAAGGCTACAGGACAATTCTCATTAATTAATTTTAAAAACTTCTTTGCGAATGGAACTAATGTTCAAGTTCTATTGATTTCGATAACTTATGGTATTATTAATACCGTCTTGTGTTTATTAATCGGTTATCCAGTGGCGATGATTTTAGCAAATAAGAAATATAATAAAAATAAAGTTATTGTCTTATTATTCATCATGCCAATGTGGATCAACTTCGTTATTAGAACTGGTGCTACACGTGATGTATTAACTTGGCTTGGCATTTCTGGGGGATATTATCCAGAACTTGCAACAATAATTGGTTTAGTATATAACTATTTACCATTTGTTATTTTACCTTTATATACTACTATGCTTAAGATGGATAGAAATCAAATTGAAGCAGGTATGGATTTAGGTGCTAATCCTGTTCAAAACTTCTTCCGTGTTATTTTACCAATGACTATGCCGGGTATTGTTTCAGCGGCAACAATGGTATTTATGCCTACTATTTCATCTTATGTTATTTCTGATATTTTATCTGAATATAACGTAGTATTATTTGGTAGCTACATCGATTTATATTTTACTCAAAATAACTGGAACTTTGGTTCATTGATGGCTCTTGTTATGTTGCTTCTAATTGGAATCAGTGTCTTTATAACAAGAAAATTCTCCAAAGATGATAATACGGAGGCTTCAATATGGTAAAGAAAATATTAGCTAAATCTTATTTATATTTAATTTTGTTTTTAATGTATTTACCAATTTTTGTTTTGATTGTTTTCTCATTTACAACATCAAATAATATTGGTGTTTGGGATGGTTTTTCTTTCCAACTTTATATTGATTTATTTAAAAATAAAGCGATTATGAACGCGATTGGAAATACTATTTTAATTGCGGTTGTATCTGCGATTGTTTCTACAATCATTGGTACCTTAG
>JBJFEV010000131.1:0-5257 GCA_051891155.1 Bacilli bacterium | reverse complement strand
CTCCACTATAAGCGGGAATTTTTGTTAATGGGGTAAAAGCATTCATTGATGAAATATTAATGATTGTGCTTTCTTTATTACCAACCATATCTAACGCAAATACTTGAGATGGAAGTAAAGTCCCTAAAAAATTTAGATTAAAAACAAATTCAATTCCTGATGGATCTAAATCAAAGAAAGATTTCACTTCTTCAAGATTTTCATCATTCATCTCGTAATATTCTTTAGTAGTAGTTCCTTTAGGATTATTTCCACCAGCTCCATTGATTAAAATATCGCATTTTCCAAAATCTACTAATATTTGCTCATGACATTTTTCTAAAGAAACTTTATCTAAACAATTGACTTCATAAGGTAAAGCTATCCCTCCACATGACACAATATCATCAGCAACTTTTTTAGCACTGTCAAAACACAAATCTAAGATTGCCACTTTCGCATCACACATTGCTAACGCTTTAGCTAAAGTTGAGCAAATAACTCCTCCAGCTCCTGTAATAACCACTACTTTATTTGTTAAATCAACATTAAAAGGTAATTTCATTATTTATCTCCTTTTTCTAGTGCTTCAATAATACCAAGAATGTAGTATGCTCCCATCGCACGATCAAATAATCCATATCCAGATTTACCTGTTTCTCCCCAAATCATACGACCATGATCAGGGCGAACATAACGATTAAACCCAACATCATGATAAGCTTTCATAATTTCATAGATATCTAAACTACCATTATTGCTATAATGAGCTGATTCTTCAAATGAACCGTCATCCAATATTTTCACATTTCTAACATGAGCAAAATGAATGCGATCCATACTTCCATATTTTCTAACCATATGAACAATATCATTAGTCTTTGTACAACCTAAACTTCCAGAACACAATGTTAAGCCATTGTAATGATCATCAACTAATTTTAAGAAACGATCGATATTTGCTTCATTAGTAATAATTCGAGGAAGTCCAAAAATAGGCCATGGAGGATCATCCGGATGAATTGCCATTAAAACATCGTTTTCTCTAGCAACTGGTATAATCTCTTTAAGAAAATATTCCAAATTCTTCCATAATCCTTCTTCACCAATTTCTTGATATGCACTTATTAGCTCTTTCATTTCATCTTTAGTATAACTAGAATCCCATCCTGGCAAACTTAAATCACCATTAATTGGATCCATTTTTTCAACCTGATCTTTATAATAAACTAAAGCATTACTACCATCATCTAGTTCTTTATCAAGCTGACTTCTTGTCCAATCAAAAACAGGCATAAAATTATAACATATACACTTAACCCCATATTTTGATAATCTTCTAATATTCTCTTTATAATTCTCAATATATTTTTTGTAATTTCCACGTCCTAGTTTTATATCTTCATGAACAGGAACGGATTCGATAACTTCCATCTCAAGTCCATGTTTATTACAATCTTCTTTTAATTCTTTAATGTCTTCTTCTGGCCAAACCTCACCAACAGGAACAGAATATATTGCTGTTACAACTCCGGTCATTCCTGGGATTTGTTTAATCTTATCCAAAGTAGTTGGATCAGATTTACCATAATAGCGAAAAGTCATTTTCATATTATCAATTTCCTTTATTCATAAAATAATTATACGCATTATTAAAACATATATCAGTAATAATTGTTTCCAAATTTTTAAAGTTATTGTGATACTGACCATTTCTCACATAACTAGCTATAACCTTACATAATACACGACGATAATAATCATGTCGAACATAAGAAAATACCGTACTAGCATCAGATAAAAATCCAACAGAAGTAGATAAAACTCCATTGTTAGCCATCGTCCTAATTTGATTAGTTATACCATCATAATGATCGTTATACCACCAACTAGGTCCAAACTGGAGTTTTCCTTTTATTCTTCCATTTTGAAAATTTCCTACCATTGTTGCTAAAGCCATATTTTTAGTTCCATCTAAATTATAAACAATTATTTTAGGCAACATATCAACTTTCTCTAGTTCATCTAAAAAAGAACTTAAAGCATGCATATAGTCTTCATCATTAACGGAATCACACCCCATATCAAAGCCTATTTGTTCATGAATTCTTGTATTATTTTCACGAATTGCTCCAATGTGAAGCTGCATAACCATATCATATTTATTATACATTTTTCCTAAAGAAACAAGAACATAACTTTTAATCAAGTATCTTTCATCCAATGAAAGGTTTTCACCTTTTAATAATTTATCAAAAAGTATAGTTATAGTATCTTTATCACTTTTCATAAAAATAAAACGATCAAACCCATGATCAGTTACAATTGCTTTATTTTCTTTAAAATATTGCAATCTCATATCTAAACATTCTAGATAATCCTCTATTGAACAAATTGGATGATTACATTTATTTGATAATTTTTGAATGTTTTCAAGTACTTTATCATCTTCAAAACTTATAAATGGGTCAGGTCTAAATGATGGCAAGACATTTATTGGATACTTACTTTGATGTAGTTTTTGATGATATTCTAAATCCGACAGTATATCATCTGTTGTACATAAAGTATGAACATGAAATTTCTTTAAAACATCCAGTGGAGTAATAGTAGATAATTTAGTTTTCATTTTTTGATAGATGCTTTCTACATTTTCTTCAGTAATTTCCACCTTTATTTCAAACACTCTTTCAAGTTCTAAATATACCCATTCATATAAGGGATTGCCAATTAATTTAGGAACAATACTTAAGAATTTTATACATTTTTCTTCGTCTGTTTTGTTACCAGTAATATATTCTTCATCTACTCCTAAAGCTCGCATAGCACGATACTTGTAATCATCACCTTTAATCCAAGCATCATATATGGAGGATTGGTTACCATTGCCACATATTTTAGATGGATCTAAGTGGCAATGGTAATCAAAGATAGGAAGAAGTAATGCAATTTTATATAATTTTTTTTCAAATCGATCTAATTTTAGATGATTAGCATAATATGATTTCATTTACATATAGTCCTTATATTTTTTGTTTAACTAATTATAACTTTTTTCTAAACAATCGAATGGATCTAATCCATAACAATCATCTTGTTCAACAAGCATATATTGACAATTTGATTTCACAGCACTTTCGATAATTTCATCAAAATCTAAGTTACCTTCTCCAATATATCCATATCTTATTTCACTACGTAAATCATGACCATCATGATATACTACATAATCTTTTAAATGTATAATATCAATACGATTATTTAATTTTAATAATACATCTTTAGGGTTTTTACCAGCTCTTTGAATCCAGAAAACATCAACCTCAAGTTGAAGAAGTTTAGTATTATCACAAATATATGAATAATAATTATTACCATCTTCATCTTTCGCAAATTCAAATTCATGGTTATGATAAACTAATTTTAGGCCTTCTTTTTCTAATCTTTGTGCTAATTCTTCTAGTTTATTTGCATATTCAATATATTTTTCTTTACTTGGATTATTTCTTATTTCCGGAATAATTGAACCTATTCCTACATATTTGCAATTTAATTTTTTGTGCATATTTACAACATATTCAAACTGTTCACTTAATAAAGGATAAGTTATATGAGTAACCACAACTTCAAGGCCAAGGCGCTTACAAGTATTGGAAAATGTATCAATAATAGTTTCATCAGTAAAATCTTTTAATCCTGACAATTGAACACAGCGATATCCAATTTTTTTTATTTTTTCTAATGTTGAAACAACGTCCTCTGGAGTTTTTAAATACTCCCTAACAGTATACAATTGTGCACCAATTAAAGCCATTTATCTCACACTTTCTGTAAGCATCAATAGAGCAAGCCCTTGTGCATATGCTCTAGTGTTTAATGCTACATTACGATAAAAATCTAAATCTAATCCTAATGGAGTTCCATCACTAGCTTGACGTAAATATCCACGTTCATCAATTAAACTTTTCACAGCAGGGAAAGACTTTTCAACAACCTTTTGATATTTTTTATCTAATATACCCAAGCGTATTGCTTTCATAATTCCAAATGTAAACCCTGCACTTCCAGTTGTTTCAAGATATGATGAGTCCTCATTAATAAGAGTATGCCATAATCCACTTTCTTGATCTTGATATTTTTCTAACGCTTGTACTTGTCTTTCTAAGATTTTTTGTAGTGGCTTAAAGTATTTTTCACTTTTATTTGTCATTTCGATAAATTCAGGAATACTTGCGGTTACCCATGCATTTCCACGTCCCCATAAGGCCTTGCTGAAAGCATGATTTCCATCAAAAATGTAGGCATGATACCACAATCCAGTATCATCACACAAAAAAGCATTATGAATTAGAAATTGTTCAAAAGCTGCTTCAGTGTATTCAGGACGATCTAAAACCACTCCTGCTTTTGCAAGAAATAAAACAGTCATAAATAATGTATCATCCCAAATCTGCTCAGTATTTGGTGTTTTAATTCCACAGTAATGACTAAATCCTCCATGAGTAGTTTTTGGTAGGCCATCATCTGATAAAATCCAACTAATCCACTCTTCAATTAAAGGTAAATATTTTGGATTTCTAGTTTCTTCATAAATAGAAATCAAAGTGAGCATTGGGCAAACAGTGTTAATATGTTTTTCTAAAGGTTGACCTTCATCAATTCTTCTTTGTAAATATCCTTCTAAATAATCTCTTATAGTAATATCTTTTGTAACCTTATATAGATTCCATATTCCATATAATCCTACACCTTGTCGCCAATCCCATCTTTGAAATTGCAAATCTTGTTTCCAAGGTTCTAAACCAGATAGTATTCTTTCTTCAGAAGTCTTTAATGCTTCATACATTTTATAAGCTATATCAATATTAGTCATTGGTTTTTAACACTCCATTTCTTTCTCTATCATCTCTTAAGTTTAGTATTCTTTCAAAAATTACATAATTCAATATAAAATAATAAAGCATATAAGTAACTGCATCAGCTAATTTTAATTCATAAGTGTTAAACAAATAGTTACATAAAAAGTCATACGAGAAATAAATTATCGCATTAATGATTAAATTTTTAAGGAAATTTTTCCTATTTAAAAAACCATAATCTATTACTGATATAAATAAAATTACTCCAACATAGAATAGCTGAATAAAGTTTGTAAATAGAAAATATGCAATACCTGCAATCCAAACCTCAAACAACATTCTAAATAATTCATTCTTTTTTACTTTATCAAGCAACTACAATCAACTCCTTTGATTCCATATTAACTGTAACTCTTAAG
>JBJFEV010000130.1:0-5281 GCA_051891155.1 Bacilli bacterium | reverse complement strand
AAGATACCAGAAACATCAGTCCAGTTTTCGTATAAATCAGCATGAACTCCTTTTGCTAAATAAGATCCAGTTACATCAGATCCACCGCGAGAAAATAAGCATATTTCTCCATTAGGATATACGCCATAAAAACCAGGAACTACCACTTTATCAAAGGTACGAATCATATCTTCAATTGCTTCTTGTGTCTTATCCTCATCCACTCTTCCATCGTAGGTAAAATGAATAATATTACGAGCATCGATGAAGGTATATCCCAAATAAGAAGCCATGCATTTAGCGCTTAGATATTCTCCACGTGATACAAGCTCTTCCTCGCTCATAGATCCATCATCCATTTTAATTTTCATTTTTTCAAATTCTTTATCAAGATTAATATCGAGATTTAATGAACTTTTGATTTCGTAAAAACGTTCTTTGATTTGATTGAAAATCGTATTGTAATCAACATGATACTTGATATGTGATTCGGTCAAATATAATAAATCGGTAATCTTATAATCACTTTTATTTCTTTTTCCAGGCGCGGAAACAATAATTACTCTTCGTGAAGGATCTTTATCAATAATTGATTTTACTTTTTCATATTGAGAAGAAGAAGCAAGAGAAGTGCCTCCAAATTTGCAAACTTTAATCATATTTTTATTATCTCCTTAAATGATACGCGCAATGAAAGGATAATCATCTAGTTCTGAAGCGCTTAAATGCTTGATAAAGACATCACCATTTTTATCTAATACTAGATAATCATCATCAGAAGGAGGAAGAAGTGTAGCTTTACTAACATTTTTTCTTTCAATTTCTCCATTTCCTTTTATAACACGAAACAAGTCTTGAATCATCGATGATGCTGTAGGAAGTTGTCCGGCCCCTTTACCAATTAAAATAACATCGTCATTGAATTCACATGATAAAACAACGCCATTTGTTTCATACTTTATACTTTCAAAAGCATGTTCTTCATTGATTAGTGTTGGCATAATGGATAAAGATATATCGTCTCCCACTCTTTTAGCGTCCACAACATATTTTAATACTTTATTCATCTTTTGAATTTTATCAATTACTTTTTGATTTAAATATTGTAAACCATATGTCTTTACTTCATATACGTCGATGATTTTATTAAATGCTAAAGAAGCAAGTATAGCGCCTTTTCTAGCTAAATCTGCACCATTTATATCAGCATCTGGATTTGCTTCGGCATATCCCTTCTTTTGTGCTTCTTTTAAAGCATCTTCAAAAGACAAATAATCGTAAATTACTCTTGTTAATATGTAATTAGTAGTTCCATTTAATATTCCTTGAATGCGATTGATATGATCGTAATCACAAATCTCAAGCAAAGTATAAATTAAAGGAATTCCTCCCCCGACAGAAGCCTCAAATAGAAAATAGCAATTATTCTTTTTAGCTAAGGATAAGTATTCATCTAAATGTTTTGAAACTGTTTCTTTATTCGAGGAAATAACACTCTTTCCATTTTCTAAAGCGGACTTAATACAAATATAAGCAAAGTCATCTCCTCCCATAGCTTCAAATACTACATCAATAGTTGGATCTAATGTGATATCTAAATAAGAAGGAACAAAAAGTTCTCCTAATTCATTTTTCTTTTCTTCTTTATCTAAAACCTTTACCATCTTAATATTTAAAGAAGAAGGAAGACTATTTGCAATTTTGACAACACCTTTACCGATAGCCCCATATCCAAATAAAGCAAGATTATATTCTTTTCTACTCATATCCTAAAACCTCAACTGATCTAACATTTTCAATGTTTCTTAAATTGAATAATAATGTATCTAATCTTATTTCTATTTTTTCTATATTTACCATTAATGTTATATAGGCTAAGTCATGTATAGGCATATCTTGATTGATGGTTAAGATATTCCCTTTACATTTACCAATGTAAGAAAGAATAGAACTTAATACACCCGGAGTATCTTCTACTTTAAAAGCAAATATGGCTCTTTTAGTAATGTTTTTGGGAGGATAAGCGATATAATCTTTATATTTATAATAAGTTGATCTTGAGATATCTAACTCTTTACAAACTTCCGTTATAGAACGATCTTCGCCTTCTATTTTTTGTCTTGCTTTAATTACTTTTTCAAAATAGTCTGGCAATATCTTTTTGTGAACTAAAATAAATTCATCATTCATATTTATTCCTCCTTGATTACAGGTCCATTCTCATTGATTCGTAAAGAAAGGAAATCATATTGGACCCTATATTTTTGTTTGATCAATTTTTTGATAATTTCATCATCCTTGCTGATGATTAATAAAGAAGAACCTGCACCGGAAATAGTAAAAGGTAAGCCTTCTTCGTCACATATTTGTTTAATATAAGCTGCGTCAGGAATTAAATTAATTCGATATGGAGTATGAATTGTATCGTTTAAAATGTCCTTCAATAACTCTATATTGCCATCTTTAAAAGCTTTTGGAAGATGAATAATATGACTTAAATTATATATGATCTCTTGATATGGTAAAGAAGATGGAAGCACTTCGCGCGCTACTTTGGTTGATAGTTCTTTATTAGGAATACAAGCAATAAAATGTAAATCTTTATTCACAGGATAAGGAATACATTTAATCTTGCCTTTTTCTTTATAGGATGAAACAAACCCACCTAAATAACATGGTGCAACATTGTCAGGATGGCCCTCAATTTCACTGGCGAATTCAATGATTTGTTCATCGCTTAAAATATTGTTAAGCATTCTAGAAGCTGCACAAATTCCAGCAATTATACATGTTGCAGAACTTCCTAAACCTCTTGAGGGAGGAACCTCACAACTAAAAGAAGTGATTTTAACAGGTATATATGGCTTTTTAGTCTTTTCAAAAACATATTGATATGATTTTAGAACTAAATTATTTTTTACTACTAGACTTTTAAAATTAACTAAAGTATCGACATTACAAGGCTCAAAAAGAAAAGTGTTAAATAGATTTAAAGCTATTCCACATACGTCAAATCCTGAACCCAAATTAGCGCTTGTACAAGGTACTTCAATAGTGATTTTTTTATTAGAGAAAACCTTCTTTCTAATTTCGTCTTTAGTAATTACATATTTTGGTACTACATTTTTAAGTATCTTCTTTAATTGAGAAGGAACTTTAATCGACGTTTCTTGTTCAATCATATAGATATTTTTCTCTTCATTAATTAAGTTGTTTAAACCTAAAGAAGAGATAATTGTTTGAGGGAATTTATAAGGAGAAGCAGTAGAAACAACAATAACGTGGTTAGAAGCCAATCCATCTTTTTGATATTCTTTGAAAGCTCCATATGAACAAGAAGTATGAGGATCTATTAAATAATGATAAGTATCAAAGCATTCTTTAATACCTAGGCTAGTTTGTAATTGTGATATTGAATAAGCTTTAAATTCTTTATCTAATACTTTTTTAACATAAGGAGAAACACTGAATTCTCCTTTTTCTTTTAAAGAAGACATATATCCTTTAACTTCTTCATCACTTTGGCAAATTAAATATAATAATCTTTCTAAATTGGATGAGATAAGAATATCCATCGAAGGAGAATTAGTTTTCTTAAATTCTCTTTTAATGGAATATGTGCCAGTTTTAAAGAAATCTGTTAATACTTTATTTTCATTTGAAGCACATATAATTGTATCAAAAGGGCAACCCATAAGTTTTGCAATATAGGAAGCAAGAATATTACCAAAATTTCCCGTTGGAACGACAACATCAACTTTATCCCCTAATTTAATAGTTCCTTCTTTGACTAAAAGAAGATATGAATAGTAGTAATAAACAATTTGAGGTAATAATCTTCCTACATTGATAGAATTAGCACTTGATAAAATGTATTTATCTTGCTTTTCTAATAAGATTTCTTTTACGATATTTTGACAATCATCAAAATTTGAATCCTTTAATGAATAAGCTCTTGAAGTTGCGCTTGTAAAATATAACATTTGTCTTTCTTGAACATCGGAAATTCCATCATCAGGATATAGAACAGAAATTTTAATACCTTCCGCTTTAGAAAAATTACTTAATGCCGCAGAACCTGTATCTCCAGAAGTTGCGGTAAGAATCATAATATCCTTATCAATATTATTTTTCTTTTTGGCAATTTCCATTTCATACGGAAGCAAAGATAAAGCCATATCTTTGAAAGTAATTGTAGGACCATGGAATAATTCTAAAAAAGAAAAAGAAGAGAAAGTTGTATTTTTAGTTATAACTTCTTCAAAATTATCTTTTGAGTATGCTTTTGAGATAGCATAATTAATTTCCTCATCACTAAAATCATCTAAATATAATCTTAAAATTAAGAATGCTAATTCTTGATAGGACTTATTTAAAAGTTCTTTATTTACATCTAATTTCTCTATTGATAAAGGAAAAAACAAACCTCCATCTGGTGCAAGTCCTTGAATAATTGCTTGAGAAGCAGTTACTCTTAAAGAAGAATTCCTTGTAGAAAAAAACATATTTATACCCCCTGTCTCATAATTGTGTTTTATTGTAGCTTGTACTCAAAATGAATACAAGCGTTTTTCTACAGAAAACAAAATCATTTACTTATGACAAACAAAATTATTAATAAGTCCGTATATAAGAAACTCTTTAAAATAAAAACGAAGTGAATTTTATTACTTTATTCACTTCGAAATATATTTATAACATAGTCTTTTTGTATATTAATAAAATTATTTTAAGAGGCTGATTGCATTGAAGATACTATGCCAAGTCCGACAAGAAAACAAATTAAGAATGTTATTAATGTGATAACAACACAAATAATTATTTTTAGATACAACTTATCAACTTTTCGTAAAAATACAACCATAAGTGCAGAAAAAAGACCGCTGATACCGCCTCCAATCATTCCTCCAACTACGGGAAGAAGAGAGCATAACGCGTATGAATTTCCCCATATCAATATTAGAATAAATGGAATTAATGCCATTATAATTTCATAAGGCTTTAATTTTGGATATATTTCTATTTCTTCATTATCAATATTGAGTTTTACTCCTTTTAAAATGTTGCCTTTGATAGTTACATAAGCATCTTCTGCCTCCGGTCCATTTAATTTTCCAGAAAATGTTACTTTATCTATCTTATTTAGTTGTCTTCCTTTGACAGAAATTGATTTTTTTCCAAGCCAAAATGTTTCACTATATGTGATATTTCCATATTTGGAATGGGAAAATGCTTTCTTCATAATATTTACCTTGTATTATAAAATTACTCAAAGATATGAATAACTTTATAACTTTTCCTT
>JBJFEV010000129.1:0-5326 GCA_051891155.1 Bacilli bacterium | reverse complement strand
AGTATTGATATATAACATTATTAAAAGATATGTTTCGATTTCACTATATCAAATTGATGATTTCACATATCAAGGAAAAGAGGTTGAACCTTATAAGCTTGGTGAACCTAATCAATTTAATTATGAAGAAGGTTCTTTAGAACTTGTGGATGGTGAATATATTTACTTTAAACAAATTGAATATTATTCTTCTACTTTGAACAAATTAATTAAGCCTTTTGATGCGGGAGTTTATAATTATACAGCATATGTTAGTGATGATTACTTAACATTTGTTGGACGTTCATTAGATAATTATAGTATTATATTTGATACTAAGAGCTTTACTATTAATAAAGCAGAACTAAATGTAACCATTTTAGAAGAAGATATTATTCATACATATAATAATGAAGAAGTTACTGATATATATGGATTCACATCAAATATATTAGGTAATGATACTATCTCCATTGATGTTAAAGTATTAAACGAAAACGAGGAAGAAGAAGCACCAATAAATGCGAAAACATATTATGTTTATATTGATCAAGTATTTGTAAGCTGTCCTTCTAACTATAATATTATTATTTCTAATTCGTATCGTAGAATTATAATAAATCCATGTGATGTTTACGTTTCTACAGTAAATAAAATAGTGACATATAACGGAGAAAAAGTTGATCTCCTATCTGAAAATCTTGAAGTTGGTCCAAGTAATGGTTCTGTCTTATACAATGATGATGTAATTATTATTACGGAATTTATTTATTATAGCGATAGTGAAGGAACTACAATTATTGAAAATCCAAAAGATGCTGCTACATATTACTTTGGAATAAAAGAGGTGACAATCAATAATATTGACCATATTACTAATTATAATTTCATATTTGATGAAGAAATATATAGTTTAGTTATCAATCCAAAACAAGTGACTATTTATGCTTTACAAATGGAAACAATTGATTATGATGGAGAATCTCATTCATATCCAACTTATATGGGTAATTATGATTCCGCTAAAGGGGCTTTACCAGGCGTTGAATTTAATATTTCGATTGTTTTCAGACATTATGGATATAAAAATAATAATAGTGATGGTGTCTTTGCTGATGAATTTGAAGATGTAAGAAGCACATCAGTAAGTCGAGCATATTTCTATTTATATGATGACATAATCGTAAATGAGTGTAGTGGAGATTTAATTTCTAATTATACATATGTTTTAGGAAGTGACAATAATCTTCGAGAAAATTCATTTACTATTAATCAACTTTATATTACGGTTTATACCGGTGGAGAAAGTAGTGTATATGATGGAGAATATCATCTATTTGACGGAAATATTTCTTCATCAACTGAATTATTAGCGGGTCATGAATTATTCATTTCTCAATCAATAGTGAAACAAGATTATATGTTTAAAGATGTTGGTGTTTACACAAATAGATTCCCAGTCGATATCATCGATAAGAATAATCTTGATAATGAGTATAATGGCCTTGTTACTGAAAATTACAAGATTCATTATGTTTTTGGTACTATTGAAATTAAGCCTAAAGAATTATCAATTGTTTCTTTAGATATGAGTAAAACATATGATGGTTTGCTAGATGATGGAAAAGAATTAACTATTGATACTGATTTCAATATGGATGGATTAGTTTTATCAGATGATATTGTTGTTGTTACAAATTATTTAGCTAATCAACAAAATTCTAGTGATTATATTGAAGTCGGTGAATATACTAATTTCGTTGTTGTAAGTAGTATTGTTGATCAATATGGAGATGATGTGCTTAATAATTATTTAATTACATACTTGTATGGAAAGTATGTAATTACGGTAATTGATATTGGAATTGAATTTAATGATATTACTTGTGATTTTAATAATGCAATTTTTGATTACTCATTTACAAATGAATCTGTTTATGGATTTACAGATGAAAATAGATTACAAAACAACGATCAGTTACATGCAACATTTACTTATTACTTGAACGGTGATGAAGTTGACGAGATTAAAATGGCAGGTATATATACAGTCATTATTTCTGATATCACAATCTTAGATAGTGTTACTTTCGATGATAGAACAAATTCTTATCAAATTATTTGTGATTCTTTCGAAGCGGAAGTAATAATTGAAAAGATTGAAGTAGATATTCAAACAAATTCCCATACCTGGGTATATGATGAGAATGTCCATTATGATTATACTGCAACATTTATAGATCCAAGTAAAATAACATTTGAATGCGAAATAGTATGTGTTGGTGAATATGAAAGTGTATTAGATATTGGTGAAGAAAAGATAAATAAATTTGATTTTGTTATTATGGCGGGTGAAGATGATATATCATCATGCTTTATCATTAATGACATAAATTACGGAACAATAAAAATTGGCGATGAATTATCAATATCTGATGTAATCAATAGTTTTCAATATGATGGATATATACATAGTGAAACAGAATTTGATTTAAATTGTACTGTTAATTATATGAATGCTAGTAATTTAACTTGTGTTATTAATGTAGAATTTAAAGATAATAAAATTCCTTATAATGCAGGTGAATATTATTGCCGAATTACTTCTTATACCATTCTTTATAAAAATAAATCTGGTAATATTATTGATCAAACTAGTGCATACAATTTCATAGACTTCGCCAGTGAAGAAAACAATAATTATGAGAAATATAAAGTTGAAGTAGAAAAGAGAGTTGTTTATATTGGATTATTAAATACTACTAAGAGTAAAGTATATGATGGGGAAATATTATCGTTTGCATCAAATGAATGGACATATATTACTGATGAATTAAACATAGTAAGACAAGATCGACTTGCTATACCAGATACATTATATATTACAGTTGGAATAGTAAATTCTTCAGGAGTAGTTCAACCTGATAATGCTAATGCAGGAACAAAAACTTATCAAATAATCGATTATAATATATTCGGACTAAATGGATTAGAACTTGATCTTAATCCGACTGCTTCATTAAAAGAGAAATATTTATCTTACGATATTATTGTTAGAAAAGAAGATGATATTGAATATGATAAAAGTATTCATTTCTATACTTGTAGAGGATCTATTACCAAAAGGGTTATCAACATTAAAACTTATGGTAGTACCGAACCAATTATTTATGATGGTCAGACACATTATTTCAATCAATGGGAAATGGAAGAAAATGGTGAAGATGAAGGACTTCTACCAAATCACACTATTTCTTTGATTGAAAATGGATATGGAGTTGTCAATGTTGGTAGCTATTTAAATCGACTTAAGTTTAATATCACTGATAGTCTTGGAAATAACTATAACACAAACTATAGTATAAATTACAATACTTGGGATGAAGGTTATATAGATATTGATTATAGGCATATAACTATAGAAATAGGCTCTAAAACAATAACAGAATCTCAACTAATTAATGAATATGGTGGTGTTTTAGTTTGTTATGATTATGTAATACTTGAAGGGGAATTAGTAGAAGGACAAACATTATTTACAGAAGAATTATATGATTTATTTACTGATGATGAAAAGTATAAATATAGAAACTCAATCGTTAGATTTATTACTGGATCGTTGAGTGAAGTGGGAACAGTGAAAAACACATTTGATGATTATTATTTATATGCATATTTCTTAAGCGATGATGGAAAGTTAACTTCCAAGCGCTCAAGAAATTATGAATTTACAATAATATGTGGAACATTAACTGTTGTTCAAGATGATGTAGCTATATAAAAAGGAGGTTATATATATGAACCGAGGATTTAAATTTTATTTCACAGAAGGAATAAAAAAAGCTGTGAAAACATTGTTTAAAAGAGGAAATTATCTAAGATTTTATATCTATTCAATCATGATATTTCTTCTTAGCATTATGGGTATTTTTATTCCAATTGCACAACTTGCCAGAGTAAGACTTGGAAGAATTATTAAGGAACACGAAGACTTTGATTTACCAAAAGTCTTCGCTCCTTCTGATAAACCACTTACCGTTTGGAATACGTTTATGGCGTTACTATTAAAAGTGGTATTATTCTTAGGAGGATTAATAATTATACTTTTAGTTGCGGGCATATTCTTTCTAATTCAACTTTCATTACAACTTTTAATCTATGGAGGAATTAGAAATCCAATCATCTTTATATTATTTATGATACCTCCTGCTATATTGTTGATTGCTTATTTGATTATGTATCCTATTTATTTAGCGCCAGCAATGTTTTGTATCGATGCAATTGATAAAGCCAAAGCTTCAGAAACGATCTATAAATCATTTTATGCGGTAAGAATATCAGGAAAATTACAATTATTCCTTAATGCAATTTGTTATTATGGACCATTAATTATCTATTTAGTCCTTACCTCGGCCTTAAGTACTTATTTGCTAAAATATGGTGATAATGAAATGCGATCATTAGCATTAATATTCGTTATTATCTTTATTGCAATTTTCTTTGTTGGGGCACCAATATTAGTAATAGGTTGTCGTGTTGCTAATACTTTATTATTCGAAGATATAATCATCGATCGTTTCAATTATGAAAATGATGTTAAAGGATTATTTATTAAAGGTACAAAAAGTGGAAAAGTAGATAAAACAAATTACGAAGATAGTTTAATTCGCTTGTTTGATGAAACTGAAACGGCAAGCAAAGAAAAAGATAGCAAACCTTTATCAAAAGATGAAAAAAGAATGATTTATAAACAAAGACAACAAGAATCAAAAGTAATTAAGCCTCAAATAAAGGAAAATAAGGAAGAAGGAAATTTTGAAATTGTTCGAGAAATAAATGATGAAGAAATAATTGAAACATCCTCTACTTTAACTGAAAAGGAAGATGATCTTGTTAAAGAAGATATAAAAGAAACAATTATTGAAAGAGAAGAAATTTATGAAGATGTTTTACCTTCTTATGAAGTAGAAGATTCTTCTATAAAAGAAGATGAACATGTACAAGTTCCTGAAGAAGAGCAAAGTTCCCTTGAAATCAATCAAACAGAAGAACCTCTAGAGACAGAAGTAGCTGAAGAAAAACAACCATTTATCTTCGGCAATCCATTCGGTGATTCTTTGGATGATGACGAAGAAGAAAAAGAGTTGAATGATACGAATCCATTCACTAATGGAAAGAATATCTTTGGCAATTTTGAAAGCGACTTTAATGATGAAGACGAAGATGAAGAACTTATTGATGTAACTCCTTATAAGAGAAAATCAAATAAGAATAATGAAGATGATGAATAGAAAGGAGAGATAATATGAGTACTAGAATGTGGTTATTATTTTCAATCCTTGCTTTA